>JABFVP010000444.1 GCA_013362725.1 Cupriavidus sp. | reverse complement strand
CGGCAGCGGTGACGTAGCGCGAGCGCACCTGGGTGGCGCGCACGATGCCGACGTTCTCGCCGCTGGTGATGATCATCGAGGTACCGAACAAGCCGCCCAGGAAGGACATCAGCGCGTCGCCGCGGATGGTGCGCGGCACCACGTCGCGCGGCTCGATGCGCTTGCCGACGATCTCGGCCACCGCCACGGTCTGCCCGGTGGCCTCCACCATCGAGATCACGCTGAACACCAGCAGCGGCACGGCCGCGATCAGGTCGAACTTGGGCGTGCCGAAAGGCAGCAGGCTGGGCGCACTCCACACCGGTCCGCTGGCGACACCGCTCACGTCCATGTAGCCGAGCGCGGCCGCGACCAGTGCGCCGGCCAGCAGGCCCAGCAGCACGCTCAGCTGGCCCAGTAGCCCCTTGAAGATGCGGGCGAACAGGATCGTGAAGCCGATGGTCGCCAGCGCCAGGCCGATGTGCACCGGGTCGGCGAAGCCGGGCGTGCCCGGCTTGCCGGCGATGATGCCGCCATACACCTTCACCAGGTTGATCGACACCAGCATCAGCAGCGTGCCGATGACGATCTTGGGAAAGTACTTCAGGCAGCGCGCGAATACCGGCAGCACGACGAAATAGAACAGCGAGGTCAGGATCACCGCGCCCGAGGCCGTCTGCAGGTCGGTCTGCTGCGCGATGGTGAGGAACATCACCACCGGTGCCCCGCCGGGCACCATCACGAAGGGCAGGCGCGCACCGAACTTCCACGGGCCGAAGGATTGCAGCAGCGACCCCAGGCCGCACAGCAGGAAGGTGGCGCTGATCAGGTTGATGGTCACGCCGGCAGGCAGGCCCAGGGCCTTGGCCACCAGGAATACGGACGTGATGGGCACCGCCGCCATCACCAGCACATGCTGCAGGCCGAACAGCAGCAGCTGCGGCAACGGCAGCACTGCATCGACCGGCTGTGTCTCGGGAACGCTCGCCATGATGTGTCTCCTAGGCTTTTTTTGAATGAATGCGATCTGGACTTAGTGACCCAAATCGATTTGTGTCATCTGCCGAAAAAACCGCCCTGGGGCGGTGCGTTACCATTTTGGGTCACACCCAAAACGATTTTGGTAATTCAATCACCATCCAGGACCGGCGTCAACATGGGTAAACGAGATCGCGAATCGGGGTGCGCCGGGCGTCGGCGGCGGGCCCGCGAAGGCGGGACGCCGTGAGTCAGCGCGTCACCATCGCCGATGTGGCGCGAGCGGCCGGGGTGTCGCCCACCACCGTCTCGCATGCCCTCAACGGGCGCGGCCAGGTGGATGCGCGCACACGCGAGCGGGTGGCACAGGCCGCCGCCACACTGGGTTACCGCCCCAACCTGCGCGCCCAGCGGCTGCGCACGGGCGAGGCCCACATGATCGTGCTGCTGTCGTCCATGCCTTTTGCCGTGGCGGGCGGGCCGGCGCGGCTGGGCTTCCTGATGGAGATCGCGGCAGTGGCGGCCGCCGCCGCGCTGGAACGCGGCCTGGCGATGGTGCTGGCGCCGCCCCTGGAAACCGGCCATGCCCCGCTGGACCTGCTGGACGTGGACGGCGCCCTGGTCATCGAGCCTTCGGCCGACGACCCCAACCTGGACGCCCTGCGCCGGCGCGGACTGCCGGTGGTGAGCATCGGCCGCCAGGGCGGCACGCGCGACCCGGCGCCCTACGTGGACCTGCATTCCCGCCAGGCGACTGATCTGCTGCTGGAACACCTGCTGGCCCAGGGCGCACGGCGCATCGCGCTGGTCGTCGGCAAGGCCGAGCGCAACTCCTACACCCAGGCACAGGCTGCCTACGATGCGATGGTGTCCTCACGCGGCATGCCGCGGCTGTGCATGAGCGTGGATGAAGCGCTGGGCGAGGAAGGCGGCCTTGCCGCCGCAGCCGAGCTGCTGGAACGCGACGCGGGCATCGACGCCTTCTGCGTGCCCGTCGACGCCTTCGCCACCGGCGTGGCGCGCCACCTGGCCCGCATCGGCCGCCGCGTGCCGCAGGACGTGATGCTGGCCACCCGCTACGACGGCGTGCGCGCGCGCATCAGCGACCCCCCGCTCACGGCGATCGACCTGCACCTGGACGAGGTGGCCCACCTGGCCATCGACCTGCTGTTCGACCACCTGCGCGGCGATACCGCCCGGCGCGAGGTGGCCGGGCCGGCGCCGCAGCTGGTGCTGCGCGCTTCGTCGCAGCGCCTGCCTTGAAACCGACACAAAAGCCCTTATGATTAGCACTCGTTGGGGTTGAGTGCTAACAATCGCCCCCTCGTCTCGCCGAACGGAACGCCCTGCCGGGCCGTTCGGCCCCCTTCTTTCTTCCATTCAGGAGATGCAATTGAAACTTCGTCCTTTGGCCGATCGCGTGATCGTCAAGCGCATTGAAAGCGAAACCAAGACCGCCTCGGGCATCGTCATCCCCGACAACGCCGCCGAGAAGCCCGACCAGGGCGAGGTGCTGGCCGTGGGCCCGGGCAAGAAGAACGACAAGGGCGACATCGTGTCGATGAACGTCAAGGTCGGTGACCGCGTCCTGTTCGGCAAGTACTCGGGCCAGACCGTCAAGGTCGACGGCGACGAGCTGCTGGTCATGAAGGAAGACGACCTGTTCGCCGTGGTCGAGAAGTAATCAATTCAAAGATATTGGAGTCATAGAACATGGCAGCAAAAGACGTAGTCTTCGGCGGCGAAGCCCGCGCCCGCATGGTCGAGGGTGTGAACATCCTGGCCA
>JABFVP010000370.1 GCA_013362725.1 Cupriavidus sp. | reverse complement strand
CGGTCTGCATCAGCAGCGAGATGTCGCGTGCCATCGTGCCGAGCGTACCGGTCAGCATGCCGAGCGTGGTGGCCACTTCGACCATGCGGTCGCGATGCGCATGCCATGGCAGCACCGGTGCGACCAGGCCAAGCTCGCGGGCCAGTGCGGCGGCTACGCCGGGCGCGGCATCGCCGAGGCTGGCGAGCGTGCCCGCGGCGCCGCCGAACTGCAGCGCCCGGGCCTGGTGGCGCGCCGCAACCAGGCGGGCGAGGTCGCGGCGCAGCGCGTCGAGCCAGCCGGCGGCCTTGCAGCCAAAGGTGGTCGGCAGCGCATGCTGCAGCCAGGTGCGCGCCACCATCGGCGTGGCGCGGTGCGCGCTGGCCAGCGCGGCGCAGGATTCGCCCAGCCGTACCAGGTCGGTATCGAGCGCACGCAGCGCGTCGCCCAGCTGGAGCACCAGCGCGGTGTCGATGATGTCCTGGCTGGTGGCGCCCCAGTGCACGAAGCGCGCCGCATCGGCATCGCGCGCGGCCACGGCGGCGGTTAGCTGTTGGACAAACGGGATGGCCAGATTGCCGGCGGCGACCGCGGCCTGCGCCAGCGCATCGCGGTCGATAACACCGACGTCGCGGCAGACTTCGGTGATGACGGTCGCGGCAGCGGCCGGGATCACGCCGCATTGCGCTTCGGCCCGCGCGAGCGCGGCCTCGACGGCAAGCATGCGTTGCACGGTGACGGCATCGGAGAAGATGTCCAGCACCGCGGGGCTGCCGAACATGGGATCGGTAAGACGCGTGACGGTTGGCATGGGGGCGCTCGGTAGGGGTCGCGGCGATGACGACCACCTGATTATGCTTTGTCGCCGGCGGCCTGGAGATGCCGTGGCCGTCGGTGCGACGTGTCAGATATCGAAGAACACCGTCTCGCCCGGGCCTTGCAGCACGATATCCCAGCGCAGCGTGCCGTTGCCGGCATCGTTGCCGGAATCGATGCCAACGAGCGTGCCGCGCCGCTCGGCCGGCACCAGCGCCAGCACCGGATCGGCTGCATTGGCCGCGGCCTCGTCCGGAAAGTACATGCGCGTGGCAACGTGCTTGACCAGCCCGCGCATGAACACCGACACCATGATGTGCGGCGCCTGCGGCCGGCCGTCGGCATCGGGTACGGCGCCCGGCTTGACGGTGATGAAGCGGAACGATCCGTCAGCCCCGGTCGGCACGCGGCCGAAGCCGGTAAAGCCTGGCACCAGCGGCAGTTCGCGCGTGTCTTCGGCGTGGCGGTAGCGGCCGGCGGGATTGGCCTGCCAGATCTCGACCATGCCGTCCGGCACGGGCTCGCCGTTACCGTCGGTGACGCGGCCTTCGATCACGATGCGCTGGCCGGCCAGTGCCGGTGCGCTGGCGGTGAGGTCGGCGCAGTCGAGCCCGCTCAGGCCGATATGGAGGTAAGGACCGACGGTCTGGGATGCGGTGGCGTAAAGCATGGTCTTACTCCATCGGCGTGGCATCGCGGCCACGCAGCACGATATCGAAACGGTAGCCGAGCGCGTATTCGGGCTGGGTGGTCTCCCAGTCGAGGCTGGCGATCA
Source organism: Cupriavidus sp. (assembly GCA_013362725.1). GTDB lineage: Bacteria > Pseudomonadota > Gammaproteobacteria > Burkholderiales > Burkholderiaceae > Cupriavidus. Next base: position 8,993 of record JABFVP010000370.1, on the reverse strand, counting down.
GCCGGTCGCGCGCCTTCTCGTCCGGCACGCAGTTGAAGATCGGGTCGAACGGCAGCAGCGGATCGCCGGGAAAGTACATCTGCGTCACCAGGCGCGTGGCATAGGCGTTGCCGAACAGCGAGAAGTGGATATGCTGCGGCCGCCAGGCGTTGTGGTGGTTGCGCCAGGGATAGGCGCCGGGCTTGATGGTCTTGAACCGGTAGTGCCCGTTGGCGTCGGTGACGGTGCGGCCCTGGCCGGAGAAATGCGGGTCCAGCGGTGCGTCATGCTGGTCGCGCTTGTGCAGGTAGCGGCCGGCGGCGTTGGCCTGCCATACCTCGATCAGCGCGTTCGGCACCGGCCGGCCATTCTCGTCCAGCACGCGGCCGGTCACGAGGATGCGCTCGCCGATGGGCTCGCCGCCATTGCCGCTGGTGAGGTCGTTATCCCCCTCGCGTACGAACTCGGCGCCGAAGGCGGGACCGGTCAGTTCGGACAGCGACTGCGGCAGCGCAATCAGCGGCTGGCCGGGCGAGCGCTTCTGCGTGGATGCGTAGGGGTCGAAGCGGTATTCGGGCTGGGTGTCCCAGTAGGGACGGCGATATTGGGCAAGACGGGTCACGGCGCAGTCTCCTTGTGGTTGGCATGGCAGGACTTTAGGCAACACATAAAGTCATGTAAATTAAGTTTTCTGAGAATTACGATAACTTTGAGGCATGAAAACCACCGCCCGGCCTGCGCTCGAAATCTTCCGCAACCGCGTTCGGCTGCGGCATCTCTACTGCTTCGTGGCGGTGTCTCAGACCCAGCACCTGGGCCGCGCCGCCGACCGCCTCGGGCTGACGCAGCCAGCCGTGTCCAAGACCCTGAGCGAACTGGAAGAGCTGACCGGCACCCGCCTGCTTGTGCGGCAGCGCGCGGGCACCGAACTGACCACCGCCGGCACTCGCTTTCTGCGACACGCGCTGCGCATCCTCGCGGATATCGATGCGGCGGCCGACAGCATGGCCGGCGAGCAGGCGCAGCCCCGGGAGCGCATCCGGCTGGGCGCGCTGCCCAGTGTCGTGCCGGCGGTGCTGACCGATGCCTTGCTGCGCTTCCGTGCCGCGCATCCCGAGGTCGGGCTTGCCGTGCAAACCGGCATGAACCGCAGCCTGATCGACCAACTCAAGGCCGACGTGCTGGATCTGGTCATCGGCCGCATGGATGACCCGGTTGCCATGGAAAGCCTGTGGTTCGAGTCGCTCGGGCCCGACTCGCTGGCACTGGCGGTACGCCCCGGGCATCCGCTCGCCGCCGCAGCGCGACCCGCCTTGCTCGACGTACTGGCATGGCCGCTGGTGATCCCCGCTGCGGGCTCGATCCCCCGCCACAACACCGAAAGCCTGCTGGCCCGCCACGGCCTGCCCCTGTCGGGCGGATGCGTGGAAACGTCGGATGCCTACCTCGGGCGGCTGCTGGCCCGCCACAGCGATTGCGTGTGGGCGGCGCCGCTGTCCGCCGTACAGCGCGCGGTGGCCGAGGATGAGCTGGTCCTGCTGCGGCTCGATACACAGGGCACCGAGGAACCGATCGGGCTACTGCGGCACGGCGACCGCACCCTCAGCCCGATGGCCGAAGCGCTGGCCGACTGCATCCGCGCCGCGGCCAGGCCCATTGCCGCGCAGTGAAGGGCGAGTGAGGGCTCAGTGAGCGGCCACGCCTGCGCTGCCGGGGGCGTCGGCCCGCGGCGCACGGCCGCCGCTGACATGCTTGACCACCAGCGCACCGGCGGCCAGGAATGCCGGCACGGCAAGCAACGTAAAGATGGTGTCGAAGCCCAGATGCAGGCGCAGCAGTTCGGCCCCCAGCAACGCCCCGGTGATGCCGCCGAAGCGGCCGATGCCAAGCATCCACGCCACCCCGGTGGCCCGGCCCTGCGTCGGGTAGAACGCAGCGGCCAGCGAAGGCATGGAAGACTGGGCACCGTTCATCGCGGTGCCGGCGAGGAAGATCAGCACGCCAAGCAGGACCTGGCTGCCGGTACCCTGGCCCACGGCGTAGATCAGCACGCCGGTGGCGGCGTAGGTGATGGCGATCACCTTGTTCGGATTGAAGCGGTCCATGAACCAGCCGGCCGCGATGGTGCCGATGCCGCCGCCGAGCGGAAACAGCGCCGTCAGGAATGACGCGTGCTGGATCGAGAAGCCGGCGTCCTTCATCAGCGTGGGCATCCAGCTCGTCAGCAGGTAGAAGATGACCAGGCCCATGAAGTAGGTGCACCACAGCATCGCCGAACCCAGGCGATAGCCCGGCGCAAGCACGGTGCCGATGGCGGAGCGGGTCGCGGGCGCCTGCTCACCGATGATGAATGCGTTCGCTGCCCCCAGGTCCGCGCCGGTCACACGCCGCAGCAGCTGGCGGATCTGCTCGGCCGGATAGTTGCGCACCACCATGTAGCGCACCGACTCGGGCAGCAGCACCACCAGCAGCAGCGCCAGCGCAAGCGGCACGATGCCGCCGAGCAGCAGCACGCTGTGCCAGCCGAAGTGCGGGATCATCGCGGCGGCGACAAAGCCGCCGGCGGCGGAACCGAGCGGAAAGCCGCAGAACATGGTGTTCACCAGCACCGCCCGGCGGCGTTGCGGCGCGAACTCGGCGGTCAGCGTCACGGCATTGGGCATGGCGGCGCCCAGACCCAGGCCGGTCAGGAAGCGCAGCACCGTCAGCCAGCCCAGCGTGGGCGCGTAGGCCGTGGCCAGGCTGCAGGCGCCAAAGAAGAACACCGACAGCACCAGCACCTTCTTGCGGCCGATGCGGTCGGCCAGCGGGCCGGCAAAGATCGCGCCGAAAGCAAGGCCGAACAGCGCCGCGCTCATGACGGGCCCGAGGGCCGATTTCTCGATCCCCCAGTCCTGCACCAGCGCCGGTGCGATATACCCGATGGCGGCGGTATCGAAGCCATCGACGGCAACCACCAGAAAGCACAGCACGAGAATAAGCCACTGGTAGCCAGTGAATCGCTGGCCGTCGATCAGGGCCTGGACGTCCACGGCGCCTGCGTTGGATGGGAGGGGTTGAGGCACTGTTGTCTCCGTCTGCCTTGGAAATCGCGCGGTCCGCCTGCAAACAGGCAGGACTGGCGCCATGAGTTTGTTCTAATAGCGAACCAACGTTCTCTAATTGAACGAATCTTAGGCAACGGGGATCGGGGCCAAGAATTGGCGTTAACCCGGCAAAAAGCATCGGATTACGGAGCCAGGATTCACTAGTCTTTCCTTCTTATCCGGCCCTGAATCCGTTTCGAGAACCGTCAGAAGATATTTTCTTTCAAAAATTTATTGGGTCCTGAAATTTTGAACCTGCTACCGGTCGATGAATAAGTAAATTTCATATCGAAAGCGCCAGCCTTCAATTTACATTCCGGAAATCTGTGAAATCAGGCAACCTGGCGCCCGCAGCAGGGCCGGAATCAACGCGGCGACCCGCCGGTCAAATCCTCAAGCCCGCTTGCCATCTCCCATCCCAATGCAACGCCTGCTTCTCATCCTGGGCGCCGTGCTTCTTGTCGTCGGCGCCGCCTGGCCCTGGCTCGCCAGGCTGCCGTTCGACCGCCTTGGCCGCCTGCCCGGCGATATCCACATCGTCCGCGAGGGCTTCAGCTTCTACCTGCCGATCACGACCTGCATCCTGGTGTCGGTGGTGGTTTCGGTGGTGATCTGGCTGCTGCGGCGCTGAGCGCTCGCCCACGGCATCAGTCCGCTTGCGCATCGGTGCGGAACACCGCCACCGCCCGCTGCATCTGCAGCGCCTGCGCCCGCAATGACTGCGCCGCGGCCGCGGCCTGTTCCACCAGCGCGGCGTTCTGCTGTGTAACCTGGTCCATCTGCGCCACCGCCTGGTTGACCTGGCCGATGCCGCTGCTCTGCTCGCGCGAGGCCTGGCTGATCTCGTCCATCATCGCCGTGACCCGGCCGATGGCGGCGACGGTGTCGGCCATGGTGGCGGCAACGTCGAGTGCCAGCGTATTGCCCGCGGCCACGCGCTCGCCGGATTGCGAGATCAGCATGCGGATCTCCTTGGCCGAGGCGCCGGCGCGCTGCGCCAGCCCGCGCACTTCGCTGGCCACCACGGCAAAGCCGCGGCCGGCCTCGCCGGCGCGCGCCGCTTCCACCGCCGCATTCAGCGCCAGGATATTGGTCTGGAAGGCGATGCCGTCGATCACCGCGATGATGTCGGCGATGCGCTTCGAGTCAGCGTCGATCGCCTGCATGGTCTGCTGCATGCGGCCGACCGCGTCGCCGCCGGCGCGCGCCGCGGCAGAGGCTTCGCGCGCCAGCGCGCTCGCCTGTCCGGCGTTGCCGGCGTTCTGCTGCACGGTCGCGGTCAGCTGCTCCATGCTGGCCGCGGTCTGCTCCAGCGACGACGCCTGCTGCTCGGTGCGCTGCGACAGGTCGATATTGCCCTGCGCGATCTCGTCCGCCGCGGCCAGCACGTTGTGCGCGCCGGCCTTGGTATCGCCGATCAGCGTGCGCCAGCCCGCGGCCAGCGCCAGCAGGTGCCGCTTGATCTCGCTCAGCTCGTCGCGCCCGCGCACCGCAAGCCGTGCGCTCAGGTCGCCCGCATTGATGCGCGCGACCATCGCGGCGACCTCGCGCACGTCGGCGCGCATGGCGCGGCTGAAGCCGATGAACAGGTAAAACGCGGCGCCCACCGTCACCAGCGCAACGCCGGCCAGCCACGCGATCTGCCGGGCCTGTGCCGCGGCACGCTGCGCCAGCATCCCGGCGGCAATCGCGGCGAATTCCCGGCTGGCTTCCGCCACGCCTTCGATGGCAGCGGTGGCTTCGTCGAAATAGGCCCTGGCCTCGATGTCGATGCCGGCCGCGCCCAGCATGCGCACCTGCAGCGTGCGATGGAAGCGGTCCACCCCGTCCAGCCGTGCCAGCGCGGCATCGATGCGCGTACGGTAAGAGGGTGCTGCCTTGCCGACGCGGGCGATATCGCGCCGTATCGTGTCCAGCCCTGCGCGGATCTGTCCGGCCAGCGCGCCCAGTCCCGCCTGCTGCGCGGCATCGGCATAGCCACCCTGCGCGATGATGCCCGCGCCGCGGCCGCGTGCCAGCGCGCCTTGTTCGGCCAGTTGCGGCATCGGTCCCGTCAGCAGGTTGACCAGGTAGTACGAGCCGGCCTCGCTGTCCAGCGCCAGTTGCGAGCGCTCGGCCACGTCGGCGATATACGCCTGGGTCTGCCGCACCAGCGCGCTGTGGCGCTCGAACAGCGGCCCCGCCGCGGTGTCGAGGCCTGTCCCGCGCAAATGCTGCCAGTCACGCTCCAGCTCGCGCATGCCGGCCGCGAGTGTAAAGCCGGGATTCTGCGCGATGCTGCGCGCCAGTGCGGCAAGGTTGGCCGCCGCCTTTTCGTCGGCCTGGTCGAAGGTGGCGCGGAAAGCGGCATTGCCCGACAGCACCGCATGCGCGGCGCCGCGTCGGACCTGGGTCTCGCGCATGAAGTCGAGCGCGTGCCCCACCACCGCCAGCCCGCGTATCTCATGGCTGGTGATACTGCGCGCTTGCGCCGCGTCGCGCAGCGCCACGGACAGCGCGCCGACCAGGGGCACCAAAAACAGCACGGCGATCAATGCCAGCTTGCGTCGGATATTCAGGCGCGCCATCAGGCGCTCGGCGGGAAGGAACAGGGCGGGCATGGATCGTTGCAGAGGGGCTTGGTTTCCCCTGCTATCGGCCCGGTTCGGCGGTGCTGAAGCGCTGATGTAAGGGTTTTTGACGATGCGCAAATGCGGTGCGACAAAAGCGCTGAAGTGGGGCAAACGGCGCGCCGATCCGGGGCACGTTGCCCTGCTGGCGGGCTGTTTTTCCGGCATCGTCGTCCGGTCACAGCTGCGCGCCGATCAGCGAGGCCAGGCGGTCGCGCAGCCGTTCCTGCCATGGACGGCCGAGCCACGCCTCATGGGTCATCGGCCGCGACAGCTTCAGGTCTTCCTCGAAGATCCGGGTCTGCTGCGCGGCAAACGCCGCGTCGAGGATATTGAGCGTGGCCTCGTCATTGAGCCGGAACGAGCGGTTGTCGAAGTTGGTCGATCCCACCGAGACCAGCAGGTCGTCGACGATCAGCACCTTGCAGTGGTACATGGTCGGCGCGTACTCGGCGATCAGCGCGCCCGCCTTCAGCAGTTCGCCCCAGCGCGCGCGCGACGCGGAGCGCACGGTTTCGGAATCGATATGCTCGCCGGGCACGATCACCCGCACCCTGACTCCTCTCGCCAGCGCCGCCAGCAGGGCCTTCTCGGTGAGTGCGTCGGGAACGAAATACGCCGCCGACAAATCGATGGTGCGCACCGCCGCGGTGATTGCCAGGTGGTACATCAGCGCCATGCTCTCGCTGCCGCCCGTCGGCGAGCTGCTGAACATCTGCGCCCGGCCGTCGCCGACCGGCGCCAGCTCGGGAAAGTAGTCGGGGCCGTGCGGCACCGCACCGCTGACCTTGATCCAGTTGTCCAGGAACACCGACTGCATCTGGCCGACCACCGGGCCTTCCACCTCGAAATGCGTATCGCGCCAGTGGTCAGGGTCCTGCGCGTGGCCGGTCCACTCCGGCGCGATGCCGACCCCGCCGGTAAAGCCGATGCGGCCGTCGACCACCAGCACCTTGCGGTGGGTGCGGTTGTTGAGCTTGCCGATGGTGTACCAGCGCACCGGATGGTAGCGGCGCACATCCACGCCGGCACTGGTCATCAGCGCGAGCGCGGTCTTGTCGATCTTGGAACTGCCGACCGCGTCCAGCAACACCTTGACGCTGACGCCGGCCCTGGCGCGCTCTGCCAGTGCCTGTGCGAAATCATGGCCGATATCGCCCGACCAGTAGATATACGACTCGAAGTTGATGCTCTTCTGCGCGGCGCGGATCGCGCCCAGCATCGCCGGGAAGATCTCGTCGCCGTTCCTGAGCACGCGGTAGCGGTTGCCGTCGAGCACCGGCGGCCCCAGCAACACGCCCAGTTCGCGCGCGAACTGCGGGTCTGCCAGGCTGTAAAGGCGGTCGAGGCGACGCTCGATGCGCTTCTCGCCGCCGATCAGGTTGTAGGCGACGATGCCCGCGAGGGCAAGCAACACGACGGCGGCGGCAAACGCAAACATGCGGCCCCTTGTCCGAAACCGGGAAAAAACGCGACGAATCACGCAGGCACCATGATGTCGGAGCGCGGGGTTGCCCGCGGCGGAGGTAGTGGCCGATACAGGATAGCGTTACCGGCGCGCTTGTGGCATCCGGCGCTCGCGCGGCACGCGCCTGCGTTCGACCATGCCGGCGGTCGGGATGGCCTGCCGCATGGCGTCGGCGAACAAGCGTAGCTTGGCCGGATAGAAGCGCGCATGCGGATAAACCAGGTAGATCGGCAGTGGCTCGGCCTGCCATTGCGGCAGCAGGTGCAAGAGCCTGCCGCTGGCAATGTCGTCGGCAAAGATCCACGACGAGCCGACGGCAACGCCCAGTCCCAGCCGGGCCGCCGCATGCAGCGCGTACAGGCTGTCCGTGCTCATGCGCGGCGCGAAAGCCAGGCCGTGGCGCGCCTGGGTCTGCAAGTTCTGCAGCACGATCTCGTTGCGGTAGAACGTGCGCAGCGCCAGCCAGGGCAGGCTTTCCAGGTCTTGCGGTCGGCGCGGCGGCGGCTTGCCGTCGAACAGCGACGGCGCCGCGATGACCGCGCGCGGCACATCCGCCAGGCGCACGGCCACCAGGCCGGGTTCATGCACCTCGCCCACGTGGATCGCGCAATCGATGGCTTCGGCGATGAAGTCCGGGGTCCGGTCGTGCAGCAGCCATTCCACCGCGACCTGCGGATATTGCCGCAGGTAGTCCGCCAGCGGGCCGACCAGCAACTCCTGTCCGAACGCGTGCGGCACCACCACGCGCAGCGTGCCGCTGGGGGCCTGGCCCACGCCGCGCACGTCGGCCTCGAAGCGGGCCCAGTCGGCCACCAGTTCGCGCGCGCGCTCGTAGCAGCGCGCGCCGTCTTCGGTGAGCTTCATCGCATGGGTGGAACGCTGCAGCAGGCGCACGCCCAGCAGCCGCTCCAGCGTCTGCAGGCGCCGGCTGATGGTGGGCTGGGTGGTCTGCAGCTGCGCGGCGGCCAGCGACAGGCTGCCGGCCTCGACGATGCGCACGAAGGTCTGCATCAGGTCGATCCGGTCCGAGCCGGGCGCGCCTCGGGCGGCGGGATGAGTGGCTGGAAGGCCTTTCATACGCGTCTCGTATAGCCATTGTTCACCCCGCACGTCTACCAGAATCGGCGCGCGTGGACAACACTTCGGGCCATCCCAACCGCTTCGCGAACCGCGCAAACCCGCTATGTCCCCTGTTCCCGCAACCTCCCCCGCGGCCACGCTGGCCAGCCCCGCCGTGCCAGCGCGCCTGGTGCTGCTGCTTGCCACCGGCGCCGGCCTGGCGGTGGCTTCGCTGTACTACAGCCAGCCCATGCTCGGCGTGATGGCGCCCGACCTGCACGCCAGCGACGCCACCGCCGGCGCCGTCCCGACCCTGACGCAACTCGGCTATGCGCTCGGCATCCTGTTGCTGGCGCCGCTGGGCGACCGCTATGACCAGGACATCGTGCCGGCGGCCGCGGCGCTGGCGCCCGCCACGCAGCGCGGCAAGGTGGTCGGCACCGTGATGACCGGGCTGCTGCTGGGCATCCTGCTGTCGCGGGTGGTCAGCGGCTTCGTCGCCGCACACTTCGGCTGGCGCGCGATGTTCGTGCTAGCGGCGGCCAGCATCGCGGCGGTGGCGCTGGTGGCGCGGCGCCAGCTGCCGCGCTTTGCCCCGGCCACGACGTGGCCGTATCGCGCCCTGCTGGCCTCGCTGGCGGCACTGTGGCGCCAGCATGGCGCGCTGCGCCGCGCGGCGCTGGCGCAGGCGCTGCTTTCGGTTGGCTTCAGCGCGTTCTGGTCGACGCTGGCGGTAATGCTGCATGGCGCGCCCTTCCACCTGGGCAGCGAGGCCGCCGGCGCGTTCGGCCT
>JABFVP010000403.1 GCA_013362725.1 Cupriavidus sp. | reverse complement strand
TGCTGCTGCTGGACGAACCGTCGAACGACCTGGACGTGGAGACCCTGCGCGCCCTGGAAGACGCGCTGCTGGAATACGCCGGCACCGTGCTGGTCATCAGCCACGACCGCTGGTTCCTGGACCGCATTGCCACCCACATCCTGGCGGCCGAAGGCGATTCGCAGTGGTACTTCTTCGACGGCAACTATCAAGAGTACGAAGCCGACAAGAAGAAGCGCCTGGGCGAAGAGGGCGCCAAGCCCAAGCGGATGCGCTACAAGGCCCTGAAATAAGGTAGGCCCCTGTCGGAAGGGGCTGACAGCGCACCTGCGCGACGCGGCGCATACTCGGCGGTCTCGCGACTCCAGGACCGAGGTGCAGCATGCGACGTGCGACATGGCAATTGCCGCTCTGGTTGGCGCTGTCCGCAGTGCTCGTGCACTGCGGCGGCGGTGGCGGCAGTTCGCCTGCCCCGGTTGCTTCGAGCCAGGGCAACACGATTGCGGGTACCACCACCACCGGCGACGGTACGGCTCGCCCCCCTGGGGCCGGCAATCCTGCCGAGCCGGTTTCCCTCAAGCTCACCGAAGTCATCACCGGGTTGAGCAACCCCTGGGCCCTGGCCTTCCTGCCGGATCGGCGCATGCTCATCACCGAGCGCGGCGGCAAGTTGCGGCTGCGCCTGGCCGATGGCTCGGCACCGGCGGGCGGAGACAACGTCAGCGGGGTGCCGACGGTGCTGGTTGCCGGCCAAGGTGGCCTGCTGGACGTGGCGGTGGACCCGGCCTTCGGCGCCAATCGCCGCATCTACCTCAGCTTTGCCGAAGGCACGGCCGGCTCCAACGGCACGGCCGTGGCGCGCGCGGAACTCGACCCGGAAACGCGCACGCTGAGCAACGTGGCCGTGATATTCCGCCAGCAGCCCAAGGTGGACAGCACCGGCCACTTCGGGTCGCGCCTGGTGTTCGACCGCGGCGGCCAGCTTTTCGTGACCCTGGGCGAGCGACTGGTAGATTCGCAGCGCGTCTTCGCGCAGGACAGGACGCGTGACAACGGCAAGGTCATGCGGATCACGACGGATGGCGCTCCTTCGGCGGGCAACCCGTTCGCCGCCGTCGCCAACACTCACCAGGATTCGGTCTGGAGCTATGGCCACCGCAATCCCCAGGGCGCGGCCCTGCATCCCGCAAGTGGCGAGCTGTGGGTGAGCGAGCACGGCCCGCAGGGCGGCGACGAGATCAACCGCGTGACGCCCGGTGCCAACTACGGTTGGCCGGTGATCAGCTACGGCCAGGAATACGGCACGACCACGCAAGTGGGCGAGGGCACATCAAAGTCCGGCATGGAACAACCGGTGGCGTACTGGGAAGAATCCGACGGCTCGGCCTGGACAGGCGGGCAAAAGTCATCCATTGCACCCAGCGGCCTCGCCTTCTACACGTCCGACGCCATCCCCCAATGGAGGGGCAGCCTGTTCACCGGAGCGTTGGCGGGCACGGCCCTGTGGCGGCTCACGCTCAACGGCAACGTCGTGACGGCGCGCGAGCGGCTGCTGGCAGAACGCGGAGAGCGGATCCGCGACGTGCGGCAGGGACCGGACGGATGGCTCTACCTGCTGACCGACGCCAGCCCCAACGGCAAGCTGCTGCGCTACGAGGCGCAGTGATGTCCACTCATCGATCGGCAGCCAGGAAGCGGGTCATCCGCTCCAGTTCGTCGTCCAGTGCTGCGCGAAATGCTGCGCCCTTGGGCGCCGCTGCGGCATAGCCCAAGCTCGGCTTGAGTTTGCCGTCCCTCGATGACAAGGTCGCCCAGCCGATCACCTGGTCGTGCCACAGCATCGGCAGCGCGTAGTAGCCGAAGCGCCGCTGCGCGGCAGGCGTGTAGGCCTCGAACTTGTAGCGCCAGCCCCAGAGCAGTTCGAAGCGCCGCCGGTCCCACACGATGGGGTCGAAGGGGGCGAGCAGCCGCAGCGCGTCGTCGGTGCCCCATCGGCGCGAAGCCGGCTTCTCATCCACCGGCCAATACCAGGTGATGCCTTCGATGCGGGCGCTGGCCAGTTGGCCCAGCGCCTCGCGCAACGCAGCCTGCGTTTGCGCCTGCAGGTGCGGCGCGCCGTAGCGCAGCAGCCGCGCCAAATAGACGAGGCTGGAGGCCGGCAGCGGCGCGTACTTGCGTACCACCAGTTCCAGCAGCGCCGCCGCACGAAAGGCGCGGCCCGCCGGGCTGTCGTCGAGGGGCGCGGCGTGCTCCACCGCCTCGTAGACCCGCGTGCCGCTGTCCCGCCGCGCCACCCGCAGCATGCCGCGGTAGTGCATGCCATCCAGCAGCTGCGTGGCCGCGTTGCTCGACCCGCCCCAGTAGTTGCGAATGCGGCCATGCGCAAAGTGCGCCTCGACCTCGCGCGGATGCGCCTTGCCCCTGCTGCGCACGAAGTCGAGTACGTCCTGGGCCTTGCGCCGCGTGGTTGCGTCCCATGCCTTGGCCGCCTCGCGCGGGTGCATGAGCGCCAGGTGCTCGCGCGGCAGGAAGCCGTAGTTGACGAGGCAGTCCTCCTCGATCGGAAGCCGCGCATAGCGGCGTTCGAGGTCGCCGGCCAGGTAGCCCTTCACGCGGTGGCGCAGCGTCAGGTCCTGGGCGCGCGCCGGGGCACGGATCGGGTCGGCCTGCACGAAGCCGAGGCGGCCAATGGCGCGCGCCAGCGAGGTGGGCGTGAAGAGGGTGCGTGCGACGGCATAGCGCCGCAGCGCGGCTAGATCGGGGCCGGC
>JABFVP010000233.1 GCA_013362725.1 Cupriavidus sp. | reverse complement strand
GCTGGTGTTCTTCTTCGACGGCGACACCAGCAAGCTTTCGCTAGGCGACCGCGCCGCGTTGCAGTTGGCCAGGACCGTGGCCGGCGAGGAACTGCCCTACGCTACGCTGATGTATGTCTGGTCGACCAGCGCCGCGCCCGGCAGCGTCATCCCCAACCCGCATACCGGCCGCGTGCAGATGATCGTGGTATCCGGCGCCGATGATGCCGGCAAATGGCAGAACCTGCGGCGCAATCTGGCGCGGGACTATGAACGCGTGTTCCACGAGCCGCCCGGACCGCTCAAGGCCTACGGCATCATGACGGACACCGACAATACCAACGCCGAGACCCGGGCCTGGTATGGCGATATCCGCTTCCTGCCAGGCACTGCGGCGAAGGACTAGACCGGAGCGGGATGCTGTCCGAGGCTCCATCGCAGCGCATCCGAGACCTTTGCCACCAGCATGGGATCGTCCTGCGCGGCATGCCCGCTGGCCACGCGCGCCTCGCGCACGCTGACCACCTTGCCCGCGTCATACCGCCGTTCGCTGCCGATGGCGGCCTCGAAGGCATTGGCGCGCGCATTGATCTGCTCGGGGTCGGCGTTGACCAGCAGCACCGCGTGGGCGAGTACCAGATGGCGCTGGCCGTCGCCCGCCTGCATGGCCGCTGGCGCACGCCGCCAGTACTGGGCCGTGCCGGCGATCTTGCGGGCGGCTTCGGGCGGGCCCCAGGCGAGGTTGTAGCGGCCGTCGCAGAAGGAGCCGGCCACCGCCTGCCAGTGGGTCGCGATGCCGAGCGTGCGCAGCGCGCCGCCGATCACTGCGCACAGATGCAGGTAGACCGCATCGCTGAGCGCGCCCGGCGGCTGTCCGACCGGGTAGGCCAGGCTCAGGTTGAGGATGCCGGGCCCCTGCGGAACCAGGCCGCCGCCGGACATGCGCAGGAACACGGGGCAGCCCTGCTGCGCGAAATCGGCGCGCGCCCGCTCCAGCGCCGCATGACGCAGGTAGGTACGCGGCACCACCAGCGACTGCGGCGCCTCCCACAACCGTGCCACCTGCCGGCCCTGCGCCGCGAATTCGAGCAGCGCCAGTTCCTCCTGCAGCGGGTCGCTGCCCGCGTGGGCCGGGGCGACGGCATCGACAAGTTCAAACGGCATCGGTTGAAAAATGCCCCGGAATGGCAATGCGCCGAGTCTAGCAACCCTAGGCGTTGAGCGCATCGAAATACGCCAGCGCCTTGGCCGCGTACATTGCGCCCGGGCCGCCACCCATCTCGATATTGACGGCCAGCACTTCGGCCAGTTGCTCGCGGCTCGCGCGATGGCGCAGCGCCTGGCTGGTATGGAATAGCACGCAGTCGTCGCAGCCCTTCTGCACGGCCAGCGCGACCGCCACCAGCTCCTTGATTTCGGCAGGCAGGCTGCCCTGTTGCGTGGCGGCCTTCATCACGCCCTGGAAGGCGCTCATCGTGCCGGGCTGGGCCTGGCCGAGCGCGCCGAATTGCTTGTTGATCTCCGCCAGGCGGGTCTTCAGGTCTGTGGTCATGTGGAAGTGTCCTTTGGTAAATCGGCCCCAGGGCCGCCGGGACGGCGCATGGAGGCGCCGTCCGCGGGCGGCATCAGCCGGCCAGGTGAGTCTTCAGCAGCGCATTGAAGTCGTTGGCCTTCTCCATCTGGCTCATGTGGCCGGCGTCGGGGAAGACCTTGACGCTGGCCCCCGGCGGCGCGGCTTCGGCATGTTCGGCGGGGATGATGCGGTCCTGGCCGCCCCACACCACCAGCACGCGCTTGCCGCTGTCGGCCAGGCGCTGGCCCGGATGCTCGCTCTGGCGGCCGCCGCCGAACAGGCCCTGCCCCAGCGCGGTCAGCGCCTCGTCGACGCCGTCGAGCCGCTTGTAGCGCAACAGGTCGTCAAGCATCTGCCGGCTGACCAGCCCCGGATCGGCGAACAGCAGTTCGACCACGGGCTTGAGCTCGCGCCGCGACTGCGCCTTGACGAAGCCATCGGTATAGTCGCTGTTGACCGCGTCGCCAAAGCCCACCGGCGACACCAGCGCCACCGACAGCACCCGCTGCGGCGCATCCACCGCCAGCTGCGCGGCCACGCCGCCGCCCATCGAATGGCCGACCAGATGCGCGGCGTCGATCCCGGCCTCGTCCATGAAGCGTGCTACAAAGCCGGCCATCTGCGCCAGCGTCGTGCCCGCGAGCCGCGGCGACGACTGTCCGTGGCCGGGCAAGTCGAGCGCCACCACGGTGTACGCGTCGGCGAGGGGATCGAGGTTGAACAGCCAGTTGTCCAGGTCACCACCAAATCCGTGGATAAAGAGCACGGTCTGGGCGCCGTCGCCCTTGCGGGCATAGCGGACCCGGATGCCGTCGACCTCGGCGAACTGGTACGCGCTGGCGGCATCCTCGTCGCCACTATCGTCCGCCGGCGTTTCATAAGCCGCGACGTATTCATCGATCTGCGCATCGCTCACCTCCGCAGGGGCCAGCACGCCAAGCAGCGCCTTGACCGGCAGTACGTCGCCGGCCTGCGCCACCTTGCGGCGCAGCGTGCCCGCGTCGGGCGCCTCCACCGCATTGGCGATCTTGTCGGTTTCCACATCGAGGATCGGCATGCCCACGCTGATCTCGGTGCCTTCGTCGACCAGCCAGGCATTGACGGTGCCCTCCTTCATCGACAGGCCCCATTTGGGCATCACGATCGGGGTAATTGCAGGCGTGGCCATCAGTGCTTGCCTCCCTTCACGGTCTTGCGCGCGGCATTGACGATCTGCGCCGCGCCGGGGATATACAGGTCTTCCAGCGTAGGCGAGAACGGCACCGGGGTATGCGGCGGGCATACCATCTCGATGCCGGCCTTGAGCGCACCGAAGGCCTGCTGCGCAACCTGCGCGGAGATATCGGTGGCGATATTGCAGCGCGGGCTGGCCTCGTCCACTACCACCAGGCGCCCGGTGTTCTCGACCGACTCCAGCACCGTATCCATGTCCAGCGGCGACAGCGTGCGCAGGTCGACGATCTCGGCCTCGATACCCTCCTTGGCCAGCGTCGCCGCCGCCTCCAGCGCGCGATGCACCATCAGCCCGTAGGTGACGATCGACACGTCCTTGCCGTCGCGCACGATATTGGCTTCGCCGAACGGGATGGCATAGGCGCCTTCCGGCACGTCGCCTTCCAGGCCATAGAGATTCTTGTGCTCGCAGAAGATCACCGGGTCGTTGTCGCGGATCGCCTGGATCAGCAGGCCCTTGGTGTCGTACGGCGTGGACGGGCACACCACTTTCAGGCCGGGGATGTGCGTGAACAGCGGCGTCAGCATCTGGCTGTGCTGCGCGGCGGCGCGGAAGCCCGCGCCGACCATGGCGCGGATCACCACCGGAGTCTCGGCCTTGCCGCCGAACATGTAGCGGAACTTGGCGGCCTGGTTAAAGATCTGGTCGAAGCAAACGCCCATGAAGTCGATGAACATCAACTCCGCGATCGGGCGCATGCCGCACGCCGCGGCGCCAATGGCGGCGCCCACGTAGGCGGATTCGGACAAGGGCGTATCCAGCAGCCGGTCGCCGTGCTTGGCATACAGGCCCTTGGTCACGCCCAGCACGCCGCCCCAGGCGTCTTTCTCGCCGTCCGCGCCGGCGCCCCCGACGATGTCCTCGCCCAGCATGATGACGCTGGGGTCGCGGGTCATTTCCTGGTCGATCGCCTCGTTGATCGCCAGCTTGATGCTCAGTTTGCGAGCCATGTCTGTCTCCTGATAATTGGTTTGCGCGTGGCGGATCAGTAGCTGACGTAGACGTCGGTCAGCAGGTCTTCGGGTCCCGGCTGCGGCGCCGCCTTGGCTTCCTGCACGGCGTGGTCGATCAGCGCGGCGACTTCGCGGTCGATCGCGTCGAGCTCTTCGCGCGCGACCACGCCGGCCTGCGTCACGGTGCGACCAAACAGCTTCAGGCAATCCTTGTTGGCGCGGATGTCATCGAGTTCGCCGGCGGCGCGGTAGGTCTGCGCATCGCCTTCGAAGTGGCCGTAGAAGCGGACCATCTTGCATTCGAGCAGCGACGGCCCGCCGCCCTCGCGCGCGCGGCGGATGACTTCGCCGGCGGCTTCGTGGACCGCGAAGAAATCGGTGCCGTCCACGGTCACGCCCGGGATGCCGAAGCCCGCGGCGCGGTCGACATAGCTGTCGACCGCGGTGCCGTAGTCGCGCGAAGTCGATTCGGCGTAGCCGTTGTTCTCGATCACGAAGATCACCGGCAGGTTCCACACCGCGGCCAGGTTCAGGCTTTCCAGGAAGGTGCCCTGGTTGGAAGCGCCGTCGCCGCAGAAGGTAATGCCGACCTCGCCCTTGCCGCGGAACTTGGCCGCCAGCGCGGCGCCACAGATCAGCGGCGCGCCCGCGCCGAGGATGCCGTTGGCGCCCATCATGCCCTTGGACAGGTCGGCGATATGCATCGAGCCGCCCTTGCCGTTGCACGAGCCGCCCTTCTTGCCGTAGATCTCCTTCATCATCGCCACCGGGTCGACGCCCTTGGCAATGCAGTGGCCATGGCCGCGGTGCGTGCTGGCGATGCGGTCGCCGTCGTGCAGGTGATGCAGGATGCCAACGCCCGCGGCTTCCTCGCCCGCGTACAGGTGGACAAAGCCCGGGATGTCGCCGCGCGCGAAGTCCACGTGCAGGCGCTCCTCGAAATCGCGGATGGTGCGCATCTTCCGGTACACCGTCAGCAGCGTCTCCTTGTCGAGCGGCAGCGCGGCAGGGTCGTGTGAGGCTCTGGCTGTCATGTCTGTCTCCTTCGTTTTCAGGTGTTGCACTTCAAGAAAATCGGGGCCGGGCGTGCTCAGGCCATGGCGTGCTGCGGCACGCTGCGCATCAGGTGGTGGCGCGCCGCGTGGCGCATGCACGCGGCGACGTCGATGCTGCGAAAAGCGTGGTCGTGCAGCGTGACGGTGACTTCGTCGTCCGGGCCGAAGGTCAGCTCGCGCTCGCCGTCCAGCGCGACCACGCCGCTGCGCTGGCGCACGCGATGCGGGCGGCCGTGCACGAGCCGCTGCCAGCCGGCAATGGGCACGGTGCACATCAGGCCGGGCGCAATCGGCGCGCTCAGCTCGAATTCGCCCGCGCCCGGCGCGGCCAGTTCGATGGCAAGGCCGCCGGCTTCGCGCCGACCCACCGGCTCGAGCAAGCCAGCGATGGAAGAGAGCCCGATCGCTTCGGGATCGGCAAACGACACGTAGACCGCGGCCAGCGTGTCGGTCTTCCACAGCGCGCGCGCGCCGATGAAGTGTTCGTGCGAGATCACCGCGTCGACCAGCGCGATGTCGCGCCGGAAGTTGCCATTGCCGTCGCGGATGACGATGTCCAGGCGCTTGTTCGACGCCAGCGCCTGGCTGGCGGGAATGCGGCCGGTGGCATAGAGGCCGGTGGCGAGCCCGGTGACGGTGGGCTCGCGCATCTCGGGGTAGGCATTGTTGGTGCCGGTCGACAGTCCCGCGATCGGCACCGCGCCGCATTCGCGCACCACGGCGCGGTGAGTGCCGTCGCCGCCCAGCACGATGATGGCGGCGACGCCGGCATCCGCCATGCAGCGCGCGGCGTGCAGCGTGTCGTCGACGCGCGAGGCCACCGGCATGTCGAGATACGCGACCTCGGGCAGGCTCGAGTCCGGGCCCTGGCGGTGCGCCAGGTGCCGCGCCAGCATGACGCGCAGCCCCTCGCGGTCGGGCATCATCAGCACGCGCCGCACGCCGCAGGACGACAGCGCGGCCAGCAGGCGCAGCACGATATTGACGCGGTCAGCCAGCTGCAGGCTGTTGGCGTTGGCGATCACGCGGCGGATGTCGCGCGCGGAAACCGGATTGGCGATGATGCCGACCAGCGGCGCATCGGCGAACCTTGGCTGCCCCATTGCCTGTCTCCTGTGTTGTCGTTGTGGTGACAGGCGACTTTGCAATGGCTGTGCCAGTCGCTGGATGGCATCGCGATGGCGAAATCCGGGCGTTGCGGTGCATCCCACTTCAGGGATAACCCGCACAAACCGCTGCCGTTTGCGCCAGACCGGCGGCTCGGACGACCTCCACGGCGAGACAGGTGTCACAGTGCAGGTGTACAGGCTGGACACCCGTATCACCATGACCAGCCCCACCCGCGCCGATTACTGGCGGGAATACCTGAATAGCCAATATTCAATGGTTCGGGGTGGCTGCCTGCGCCAGACTTTCGTCCTCGCCATAGCGAGCTTCGCCGCCCCCGGCGAAGACGACGAGGAGACGAAATGGATACCCGCTGGACCGCGGTACTGGTGGAAAAATTCGGCCACAGCTTCAGTGCCTATGACCTGCAGACCGGCGCGCGCCGCTTTTCCGTGGCGCTGCCGGAATACCCCCACGAATTCGCCGTCGACCGCGACCGGCTGCTTGGCTATGTCGGCCACTACGGCGTGCAGACCTTTGCCCATCCCGGCGATGGCGGCGCGGCGGTGATCGCCGTCGACCTGGCCCGCGGTGAGCGCGATGGCGTACTGGACTGTGCGCCGTGGCATCGCATCCACGGCCTGCAGCTCGACGCGCTGGGCCGCGTCTATGCGCTGAGCGAGCGCGACAACATGCTGCTGGTGTTCGAAGCCCCCGCGGCGCGGCAGACACCGGACCGCGCGGTCCCGTCCGGCGGCGTCAAGAGCCATTTGTTCGTGCTGTCGCGCGACGGCCAGCGTGCCTATGTCACCAGCCTGTTGTCGCACACCGTGACGCTGGTCCATCCCCATGACGCCACGCGCGCGCCGCTGGCCGCGCATGCCGGCCGGCGCCCGGAAGGCTGCTGCCTGAGCCCCGACGAATCCATGCTCTACGTTGCCAGCCGGGATGAGCACCGCATCACGCGGCTGGACGCCGATACCCTCGCAGAATCGGGTACGGCCGCAACCGGCGAGGATCCGACCCGGCTCTACTGGTCGCCCTGCAATCGCCTGATCGCGCTGAACTATGGCGAGCGCAGCCTGCGTTTCTTCGACCCGTACACGCTGGCGGAACTGGCCCGGATCGATACCGGCGCCAAACCCATTGCCGTGGCCTTCCATCCCGCCGACCCGGGCCGCGCCTGGCTGGCCCTGAATGACGACAGCGTCGGCGTGCTCGACCTGCGCACGCTCACCTTGCGCCATGCCTTTGCCACCGGCAAGGAGCCGGATGGGCTGGCGATCCTGGCGCTGCCGCGCCAATAGCCCCCCAAACCAAGACACGCTGCCGCAGCCCCGGCGCACTCGCTGACGGCAGCCCTGGAGGAGACCATGACCCTTTCACAGCCCGCGGGCGGCGCCTGCACGCCCGTCCTCGATTCCCGCACCGGCATTCCGGCCCAGCGCTGGTGGCGGGTGATCCCGCCCATCCTGATGGTGTGCATCGTGTCCTATATGGACCGCGTCAATATCGCCTTTGCCATGCCCGGCGGCATGAGCGACGCGCTCGGCATCGGCGCCGGCATGGCGGGCCTGGCCGGCGGCATCTTCTTTGCCGGCTATCTGTTCCTGCAGATCCCCGGCGGCAAGCTGGCGGTGCGCGGCAGCGGCCGCAGGTTTATCGCCTGGTCGATGCTGGCGTGGGCGGTGCTGTCGGTGCTGACCGGCCTGGTGCGCAACCAGACCGAACTGCTGATCCTGCGCTTTGCGCTGGGCGTGGCCGAGGGCGGCATGCTGCCGGTGGTGCTGACCATGGTCGGCAACTGGTTTCCGGACCATGAGCGTGGCCGCGCCAATGCGCTGGTGATCCTGTTCGTGCCGATCGCGGGCATGATCACGGCCCCGTTGTCGGGGCTGGTGATCGCCGCGCTCGACTGGCGCTGGCTGTTTATCATCGAAGGCCTGGTCTCGGCGCTGTGCCTGGGCCTCTGGTGGTTGCTGGCCTGCGACCGTCCGCAGGAAGCCAGGTGGATCAGCGCGGCCGAACGCGACTATGTGCTGGGGCGGCTGCATGCGGAGCAGCAGCACGCCGCGCCGGCAAGCGCACCGACAAGCGAGCCCGCCACGCGCACGGTGCTGGCGCGGCTGCTGCGGGATGCCGTGATCTGGCGCCTGATCGGGCTGAATTTCCTGTACCAGATGGGCATCTACGGTTACACGCTGTGGCTGCCCACCATCCTCAAAAACCTGACCCACGGTGGCATGGGACAAGTGGGCTTGCTGGCGATGGTGCCTTATGTGGGCACCATGGCCGGCATCCTGCTGGTGTCGGTCTGGTCCGACCGCAGCGGGCGCCGGCGCGCCTTCGTGACGTGGCCGCTGCTGGCCTTTGCCGCGTGCCTGGCCGGTTCGGTCTGGTTCCACGCCAACACTTGGCTGGCCTATGGGCTATTGGTTGGTTGCGGCGTCTGCCTGCAAGCGGCGGCGGGCGTGTTCTGGACCTTGCCGCCCCGGCTGCTGGCGGCGGACGACGCCGGCGTGGCGCGCGGCCTGATCAATGCGCTCGGCAATCTCGGCGGGTTCTGCGGTCCGTACGCGGTCGGACTGCTGATCCAGCATGTCGATGCCGGTGCCGGTGTCTACCTGTTGGCCGGGGCGCTAATGCTGGCCGCGGCCCTGGCGGCAACCTTGCCGGAGCGTTGCCGATGACGCGCGGCCTGGCGTGCGGCGGCGCGCCGCTGGCCATCGTCGATGCCCATCACCACCTGTGGCGGCTGGATCGCGGCCATTATCCCTGGCTGCAGGACGCCTGCGAGCCGGCCGCGTTTTTCCTCGGCGACAACCGGGCGCTGCGGCAGGACTACCTGCCGGCGCAGTACCGGCGCGATACGCAAGGCGACGGCGCAGGCCGCGTCACGGTGCTGGCCACGGTGCATGTCGAGGCCGAACGCGACCGCAGCGAGGCGGTCGCCGAGACCGCGTGGCTGCACGAGCCCGGCTGGCCGCAAGGCATGGCCGCCGCGGTGGTGGCCTACGCACCGTTCGGCACGTCCGGCTGTGCCGCAGTGCTGGCGCGGCAGGCGAGTTTTGCGCGGGTGCGTGGCATCCGCTGCAAGCCGCTGACCGCCAGCAAGCCGGGCGAAGCAGTGGCCGCCAAGGCCGGTTCGATGCAGGACCAGGCCTGGCTGGATGACCTGGCGCGCCTGCCGCGCCTCGGGCTGTCATGGGACTTGCGCGTGCCGTTCTGGCACCTGGCCGAGGCGGCGCAGGTGGCAGCCGCCCTCCCGGAGCTGCGCATTGCGCTGAACCACACCGGCCTGCCGCTGGACCGTTCCGACGCCGGCCTGGCGCATTGGCGCCGCGGCATGGAGGCGCTCGCCGCCTGCCCCAACGTGATGGTCAAGCTGTCCGAGTTCGGGCTGCCCGGCGGGCGCTGGGATGCGGCGGGCAACCGCCGCATCGTGCGCGAGACGCTGGCCATCTTCGGCCATGAGCGCGCCATGTTTGGCAGCAACCTGCCGGTCGCCTCGCTGAGCGCCAGCTTCGGCACGGTGCTCGGCATCGTATGCGAGGCCTTGCCCGACCCTGCGGCGCGGATCCGCGTGCTGGCGGAGAATGCCGCGCGCTTCTACCGCATTGCGCGTGCGGACATGGCGCAGCCACCGGGAGGAAGGTTCGGATCCCGCTGAGCCATCGGCCGCGCCGGCCGCGTGCATGCTATAAGGACGTGACGCTCTCACCTCGCCATGTCCCAGCCACAGAACCTGTTGTCCAGCGCCGCCACGCTGCGCAAACGCCTGCAAATGCGCCATCTGCGCCTGGTGCTGGCACTGGCCGGCCATGGCACGCTGCGTGGTGCCGCGGATGAACTGGCGTTGACCCAGCCGGCGGCCACCAAGGCGCTGCAGGAACTGGAGGACACCGTGGGCGCGCTGCTGTTCACGCGCCACGCCCGCGGCATCGCACCGACGCTGTTCGGCGAAGCGCTGATCCGCTACGCACGCGTGGTGCTGTCCGATCTCGATGCGCTGCGCGACGAGTTTGCCGCGATCGCCGTGGGCGAGGTCGGCAAAGTGCGGATCGGCGCCATCCTCGCGCCGGTGCCTGATCTGCTCAGCGGCACCATCAACGGCCTGAAGGCGCGCTACCCGCAACTCCATATCTCGCTGCAGGTGGATACCAGCGACGTGCTGGTGCAGGCGCTGCGGCAGGATGCACTCGACGTCGTGGTGGGCCGCATCCCGGCGGACGTCCTGGCGCAAGACCTGGTGTTCGAGCCGCTGGGCGAGGAGACCTTGTCGATCGTGGCCGGCCCTGCACACTCGCAGGCCGGCAAGCGTGCCGTGCGGCTGGCGTCGCTGGCGGGCTGTCCCTGGATCATCCAGCCCGCTGCCAGCCCGATGCGGCAGATCATCGACCAGGCCTTCCGCGACGCGCGCGTGCCGCCGCCCGAGGATGTCATTGAAACCTCATCCATCATGGCAACGCTGCCCTTGCTGGCCGCCAGCGAGCGCGTGGCGGTCGTGCCCGACGCGATCGCGCGCTATTTTGCCGCGCTGGGCGCGCTGGCGATCCTGCCGGTGGCGCTGCGCGGCCGGCTGGTGCCCTATGGCCTGATCACGCGCAAGCGCCGCGCGTCCACGCCGGGCATGCGGCTGCTGGCCGATGCGCTGCGCGCAGCCTGCGCGGCCAGCCAGCCCGGCCCTGCGCTTGCTCG
>JABFVP010000213.1 GCA_013362725.1 Cupriavidus sp. | reverse complement strand
CATGACGAACATGGACTTCGGCAACGTCGACCTTGTGAACGGCGGCCCCTACACCGGCACGGCCACGCTGACCTACAGCTGCGAGAACGACACGAACCAATGGCAGTACATGCGCCTTTGCTTCAACATCGGCGACGGCTCGGCGTCCATCGACTCCGGTGGAAACCGGTGGAATCCCCGCATCCTTCGCATCCCGGCTGGCAACGAGATGAACTTCCAGCTCTACCAGGGCAGCACGGGAAACATCTGGGGCTCGACGACGCAGGTCATCTCCGACGCCTACGACGTGGTGGTCAAGATGCCGCCCAGGCTCGGCCGCAACACGCCCAGCGTCACGCCCGGAACCTACAACATGCGCGGCGTCATCGGGCCGGGCCAGGCCGCCTTGCCCGGCGGTAGGTACACGAGCAATTTCGGTGGCAACCACACCGCGTTCCGCTACACGGCGGCGTTCGATAGCGAGAACGCACCCGGCAGCTGCAACTCGGCCACCAACAATGGCCCCGCCTTCGGCTTCAACGTCTACGCCAACGTCTACAAGAGCTGCGTCGTTTCGGCCGACCCGCTGGACTTCGGCACGGTCAACGGCATCCCCTCCTCCACCAACATCGACTCGCAAACCACCATCCGAGTCAACTGCACGGCAGCCACGGCCTACAGGGTGCTGCTCGTGATGTCGAGCAACAGCCCGACAGGCGAGTCGAACATGAAGGGTGTGACAGCGGGCAATCCGGACACCGTTCCGTACAAGCTCTACCAGAACGCCGGCCGAAACCAGCCCTGGGGCAACCAGACCGACAACACGCCGACGGGCACCGGCACCGGTGCCAACCAGGAGCTCAAGGTCTACGGGCGCGTCCCCGGCCTGCCCAACGTGCGGCCCGACGACTACCGTGACACCGTCACGGTCAACGTCACCTACTGAGCGCCGCGTCGCGCCCCAAGCCGCGGGCTGGGGCGCCATCTCCAATTGAGGCAACAGCGCCGAAAACACGGCGTTGCTCGCTGCATCGATGCAGGCCGCCCCGGGCGATCATCGTTGGACGATGGCGCCCAAACCTGTAGAAAAAGACAAGGACTCCGCCACCCTTCTGCGACAGAATGGTGGCGAAATCGCATCGGGCGTTCGGCCGACCGTGCAGGCAGCGATCGACCGATGCGCAAGCCCTTGCGCAGGAGGGTCGATGTCGTCACACCCCTTGGCGAGCCATCCTTGGCTTAACGTGGCACTCGCCACGGGCCTGTTGCTGCCTTTGGGAGGCGCAGCGCAGGTGCCGGGCACGGGGCGCAGCGCGTCCGCCAGCTTTGGCGTCTCAGTCACGATCCGGCCGCAATTCCGGATTCTCGAATCCAAGGCGATCAACGGCGGCCATGAGTACCGCGTGTGGACGAACATGCGAACGGTACAGCTCAACGGCCAGGAATACCGCTTCGAACGCGCAGGCGAAGCGACGGTGGTGGTTCCGGGCGCGCTCGTAGAGGTGCCGGCCGACCCGTCCACCCTGGCGCCGGCGCAGCACGGCTCGTAGTGGGCAACGCGCGGGCGGCCGGCTCGCCCACGCGCTGAAGTTCAGCCACCCGAAGCAGGCATCGGCGCCGCAGTCGAACTGCCCACGCCTTCCGACCCCGCACCGCCGTGGGCGCGCGCCGCGGCCATGGCGCCTGCATCCGCCGCTGCCGAGCTGCTGTTGGCATTGGTGGGCGCCGCAATCGTGGAGCTGCCGGTGCCTTCCGAACCTGCGCCGCCGTGTGCCCTGGCTGCCGCCAGCGCGGCTTGCTGCACCTCGGGTTTCTCCGGCGAATTGAGCGTCAGCGGGCGGTAGTCGCCGCCGTCGCTGTTCTGCTGCGCGAGGGCGCCGACGCCGCCCAGGGCCGCGAAGCCGCTCAGCAAGCCGACGGCCACGAGTCGAATCGAAGTACGCATGATGGTGTCTCCTCGGATGAAAACACCCACTCTAGGAGCGCAGAGTGAGGCGAGGATGAGCGAAAAATGAGCTACGAATGAGCGCCGGGCAAGGCCGCGCCCAAGTGCACCTGCGCCACCAGGCCGGGGCCATCCTCGCGGTTGCGCAGCTCGATGCGCAGCCCATGCCGCCGGCCCACGCTGCGCGCAATGGCCAGGCCCAGCCCGCTGCCGCCGGCGGGTGCACCGGGCACGCGGAAAAAGCGATCGAACACGCGGCCGACCAGTTCGCGGGGAATGCCCGGCCCGCCGTCGACCACCTCCACCAGCACGGGCTGTCCGCCGCCGCCGCGCAGCCGCACGTCCACCACGCTGCCCTCCGGCGCGTAGCGCACTGCGTTGTCGATGAGGTTGTCGAAAATGCTGCGCAGCTCGGTCGCGGGCACCGGCACGCGCACGCCGGCGCGTCCGTCGAAGCCGACGTCGATGCGTCGCCGGTCGGCCAGCGGCAGGAGCTGGCCGACGCTCTCTCGCAGCACCTGCGCCAGGTCGGTATCGGCGCCCTCCGCCTGTGAGGCTGCCGCGGCGGCGGGCGTGTCCTCGCGCGAAAGACGCAGCAGCTGCTCGGTGAGATGCCGGGCCCGCGTGACCCCGGCTTCCAGCTGCTCGAAGCGCTCGGCCGCTTCGCCCGGCGGGATCAGGCCGCGCAGGTTCTCCACCTGCAGGCCGATGGCGGTGATGGGCGTGCGCAATTCATGCGCGGCGTACTGCTCGAAGCGCCGCTGGGTGGCCAGCGCACCGCGCAGACGCGCCAGCAGGCTGTTGAAGGCCAGCACCAGCGGGCCGATCTCCTCCGGC
>JABFVP010000416.1 GCA_013362725.1 Cupriavidus sp. | reverse complement strand
CAGCACAGCGGCCTGTTCGCCGACAGCAAGACCTTCCCGGACTGCATCCCCAACTGCGACCCGGACCTGATCGTGGCGCGCTATCGCGCGATGCGCGACACGCCCGGCTTCTCGCTGGCGGATTTCGTGCAGGCGTATTTCACCCGCGCCACGGTGCCGGACAGCCACTACGTGTCCGATCCCGACAGCACCCTGCGCGAGCATATCGAGGGCTTGTGGCCGGTGCTGACGCGCGCGCCCGTGGCCCATCCGCCGCTGTCGTCGCTGTTGCCGCTGCCGCACCGCTACGTGGTGCCGGGCGGGCGCTTCGGCGAACTCTATTACTGGGATTCCTACTTCACCATGCAGGGGCTGGCCCGCAGCGGGCACGGCGACCTGATGGTGGAGATGACGCGGAATTTCGCCTACCTGATCGATACCTACGGCCTGGTGCCGAACGGCACCCGCAACTACTACCTGAGCCGCTCGCAGCCGCCGGTGTTTGCGCTGATGGTGGACCTGCTCGAGCGCGAGCAACTGGCCAACGCGCTCGACTTCCTGCCGCAGCTGCGCCGCGAATATGCGTTCTGGATGGACGGCGCCGATGGCCTGTGTCCCGGCCATGCGCACCGCCGCGTGGTCTGCCTGCCCGGCGGCGCGCTGCTCAACCGCTACTGGGACGACCGGCCATGGCCGCGCGAGGAGGCCTTTCTAGAAGACATGGAGACCGCGCTGCGCAGCGGCCGCCCGCACCATATGGTGTTCCGCGACCTGCGCGCCGCGGCGGAGTCTGGCTGGGACTTCAGTTCGCGCTGGCTCGATGCGCCCGACCCGCGCGCCGGCCAGCCCGCTGACCTCGCCACCATCCGCACCACGGCGCTGCTGCCGGTCGACCTCAATGCGCTGCTGTGGCACCTGGAAGCGCGGCTTGCCGCGCTATGCGAGCAGGCCGGCGACGTCGAGGCGCAGACCTACCGCGCCGCGGCGCAGCGGCGCGAAGCAGCCATCCAGCAATACCTTTGGGACGGCGCAGCGGGCGTCTTTATCGACTACGACTGGTGCCGCGGCGCGACGCGCCGGTACCTTACCGCGGCCACCGTGATGCCGCTCTACCTCGGCCTGGCCAGTCCGGAGCAGGCGCAAGTGGTGGGGCAGGCGGTGCAGGAGCGGCTGCTGGTCGACGGCGGCCTGGCCACCACGGAGTGCACCTCGGGCCAGCAATGGGACCAGCCCAACGGCTGGGCGCCGCTGCAGTGGCTGGCGGTAGGCGGGCTGGAGCGCTATGGCCACCAGGCGCTGGCACGCGAGATTGCGCAGCGCTGGCTGGCCACCGTCGCCAGCCTGTACCGGCACGAATGCAAGCTGGTCGAGAAATACCGCATCCGGCGTATCGAAGGCGCCGCCCGCGGCGGGGGCGGCGGCGAGTATCCGCTGCAGGACGGCTTTGGCTGGACTAATGCGGTTGCCGGGGCGCTGATGGCACGCTACGGCGAGGTGCCGGCAACGTGCAGGGCGGATCAGGCAGCCTGAGGCGAGCATGCCGCTCGTGCATCGCGCGCATCGGTCAGAATTTCACCGCCACGCTCATCCAGTAGCGCCGGCCATCCTCGACATAGCCGTAGTCGGTGTAGTTCACCCGCTTGTCGAACAGGTTGTAGATGCCGGCGAACACCGACACGTTCCTGGTCAGCGCGTAGGTCGCGCCCAGGTCGACGAAGGTGTATGAGGGCGCCACCACGGTGCTTGACGACGGCCCGGTGATCGGCTGGCTTTCCTTGCCGCGGTAGTTGACGCGGGCCCACGCGTTGACCTTTTCGCTCGGGCGCCAGTTCAGCGTGGCCACCAGCAGGTGCATCGGCAGCTGGTTCAGCGGCTGGCCCTGGTACTGCCCGCTTTTCTGTTCCGAACGGGTGTAGGTATAGCTGCCGGTCAGCGACCACGCCTGCGCAATGGGCCAGCGCAGGCTGGCTTCCACGCCGCGCGAGTAGGCGCGGTCCACGTTCATGTACGTGGTCGGCGCGGCGCCGAACTGGTTGGGACCGTCGGTGCATTGCGTGAGCGGGCAGGCCACCCGCGTGATCTTGTCCTTGAAGTCATTGTTGAACAGCGTCACGCCCGCCTGCAGGCCGTTGCCCTTGTCGTAGAGCAGGCCCAGCTCCTGCGACACCATGGTCTCGGGCTTCAGGTCCGGATTGCCGTACATGTTGCCGCCGCGGCTGGTCTGGCCCCAGCCGGCCACGGTCTGGCGCAGGTCCGGCGCGCGGAAGCCAGTGGACACGCCGCCCTTGACGGTCCAGCGCTCGGCCGCGTGCCAGACGCCGTACAGGCGCGGGCTGTAGTGCTGGCCGAAGTTCTGGTCATGGTCCATGCGCACGCCGCCGGTCAGTGCAAAGCTCTGCGCCAGGCGCCATTCGTCCTCGGCAAACAGCGCCCACTGGTAGCGCTCGACCCGGTTCGTGCCGCCCGCGATCTGGTTGCCGGTCTGGTCGTTCAGGCGCTGGTTCAGGTATTCGCCGCCGACCGACAGCATGTGGTTGCCCAGCGGCATGGCCCAGCTGGTGCGCGCATCCAGGTTCCTGATCTTCATCCGGCGGCTGCGGTTGTCGAACTCCTCCTGCTGGATATAGCTGTCGGAGACGCCGAAGCCCCAGCGCCCGGTGTGCGACAACGCGTACTTCTCGCTGCGGTAGTCGGTCTCGGACGACGCGGGGCAGCCGGTGCGCGGGCACGGCGTGCCGGGCGGCAGCGGCGGCACGGTCTTGCCCACGGTCTCGCTGCGTTGCTG
>JABFVP010000246.1 GCA_013362725.1 Cupriavidus sp. | reverse complement strand
GCGCGATCGCGCGCGTCGACGGGCAATGGCAGGCACTAGCGCAGGACGGCGCGGTGCTGGCATCGGCACCGGTGCTGGTGTTGGCCAACGCACACGAGGCGCAGCAACTGCTGCCGCAGCAGCACTGGACCCTGCGCCGCGTGCGCGGGCAGCTGACCACGCTGGCGGCCGCGCAGGTCGACGCGCTCGGTGGCTGGCCCGACTGCGTGGTGACCGGTGCCGGCTACCTGCTGCCGCGCGACGCCGACGGCAGCGGCCGCGTCGGCTCAAGCTATGACGAAGACACCGGCCCGCTGGCAGAGCAGCCGGCGGTTCACGCGGCCAACCTGGCCCGGCTGGCCAGCCTGCTGCCGGAGCAGGCCGGCGCGGTGGTCGCGATCGATCCCGCCGAAGTGTCGGGCTATGTCGGCGTGCGCACCGTCACGCACAACCGGCTGCCGCTGATCGGGCCAGTGCCTGATGAGGCTGCCGCGGTGGCGCAGGCGGCGTCGCTGCGCGGTGCGCACCTGCGCGACCTGCCGCGCCTGCCCGGGCTCTATGCGGCGCTGGCCTATGCCTCGCGCGGGCTCACCTGGGCCGCGCTGGGCGCGGAACTGCTCGCCAGCCAGATCGAAGGCGAGCCGCTGCCGCTGGAGTCGGACCTGGCCGATGCGGTCGATCCGGCACGCTTGCTGCTGCGCGCGCTGCGCCATGGGCAGGCAGCGTAGCGCAGGGTAGCGGGGCTGCAGGGTTGCGGCGCGTTCCGGGCAAAATCTGCCGGAAGCGAATCAAAACCGTGCGATAATCCCCGTTTTCCGTTTGCGCGGAGCTTTCCGTTCGCCGGTGCGCTGCCCTGGCCGTCCTGTCGCGACGGCGCCGAGGCGGTAAAGCGGGCGGTACGCGTACAAGACGGCAGCACCTACGAACACAACTACATTTCTGGATTGGATCTACGACCATGTCGAACGTGATTGAGAACCTCGGCAAGCTGGACCGCAAGGTGACCCTGGCCATCCCCAAGGCCGAAGTGGAGAAGGAAAAGCAGGAGCGCCTGGTTCGCCTGTCGAAGACCGTGAAGATGTCGGGCTTCCGTCCGGGCAAGGTGCCGATGAAGATGGTCGAGAAGCAGTACGGCCAGCAGGTCGAGTTCGAAGTGCGCTTCGACAAGGCCGCGCGCAAGTTCTTCGACATCACCAAGGAACAGGACGTCAAGGTTGCCGGCCAGCCCAAGTTCGAGATCAAGAACGAAGGCGTGGGCGAGGATGAAGTGGCGTTCGACGCCACCTTCGAGGTGTACCCGGAAGTGACCATCGGCGACCTGTCGGCGGCCGAAGTCACCCGCACCAGCACCGAGATTACCGACGCCGAAGTCGACAAGACCATCGACATCCTGCGCAAGCAGCGCGTGCACTACCACGCCCGCGGCGAAGCCGGCGAGCATGGCGACGGCGGTGCCGACGTCAGTGCCCAGAATGGCGACCGCGTGACGGTGGACTTCGTCGGCAAGATCGACGGCGAAGAGTTCGCCGGCGGCAAGGCCGAGGACTTCCCGTTCGTGCTGGGCGAGGGCCGCATGCTGCCCGAGTTCGAGCAGGCCGCGCTGGGCCTGAAGGTCGGCGAAAGCAAGACCTTCCCGCTGGCCTTCCCGGCCGACTATCACGGCAAGGAAGTGGCCGGCAAGACCGCCGAGTTCACCGTGACCCTGAAGAAGATCGAGTGGGCCCACCTGCCGGAAGTGAATGAAGCCTTCGCCAAGTCGCTGGGCATCGCCGACGGCAGCGTCGACAAGATGCGCGCCGACATCCGCGAGAACCTCGAGCGCGAAGTGAAGCGCCGCACGCACGCCATGCTGAAGGACCAGGTCATGGAAGCGCTGCTGAAGGCAAGCGAGCTCGACGTGCCCAAGGCCCTGATCGAGCAGGACCAGGAGCGCCTGGTGGAAATGGCCCGCCGCGACCTGGAGCAGCGTGGCATGCCCAACGCCAAGGACATGCCGATCCCGGCCGAGATGTTCGCGCAGCAGGCCGAGCGCCGCGTCAAGCTGGGCCTGATCCTGGCCGAGATCGTCAAGGCCAACGGCCTGGAAGCCAAGGCCGACCAGATCAAGGCCGAGATCGAAGACTTCGCCAAGAGCTACGAGGACCCGAAGGAAGTCATGCGCTGGTACTACGGCGACCAGCAGCG
This sequence comes from Cupriavidus sp., assembly GCA_013362725.1. Taxonomy (GTDB): domain Bacteria; phylum Pseudomonadota; class Gammaproteobacteria; order Burkholderiales; family Burkholderiaceae; genus Cupriavidus. The sequence continues at coordinate 25,477 of JABFVP010000246.1, read as the reverse complement.
CCTGGCCGAAATGGAAGCCTACGTGCTCGAAAACAACGTGGTAAATTTCGTGTGCGGCAAGGCCAAGGTCACCGACAAGAAGGTGTCCTTCGAGGAACTCACCGCCGAAGGCAACCCGCAGCAAGCCTGAGGCCGGAAGTAACCGGCAGCCCCGCGCCACGGTGCGGGGCCGGAACTTCCCGAGTTACCCGGATTGCCTTGCGATCCGACGAATCCATGGAGAACATGCATGACCCGCAATGATTTGCTTGACCGTCTCGCCACCACGCAGGCTTCGGCACTGGAAACCCAGGGCCTGGGGCTGGTGCCGATGGTCGTCGAGCAGTCCGGCCGGGGCGAGCGCGCCTATGACATCTACTCGCGCCTGCTGAAGGAGCGCGTGGTGTTCATGGTGGGCGAGGTCAACGACCAGACCGCCAACCTGGTGGTGGCACAGCTGCTGTTCCTGGAGAGCGAGAACCCCGACAAGGACGTGTCCCTGTACATCAATTCGCCGGGCGGTTCGGTGTCGGCGGGGCTGGCCATCTACGACACCATGCAGTTCATCAAGCCGGACGTGTCGACGCTGTGCATGGGCATGGCGGCCAGCATGGGCGCCTTCCTGCTGGCGGCGGGGGCCAAGGGCAAGCGTTCGGCGCTGCCCAACTCGCGCATCATGATCCACCAGCCGCTGGGCGGCGCGCGCGGCCAGGCCTCGGACATCGAGATCCAGGCGCGCGAGATCCTGTACCTGCGCGAGCGGCTCAACACCATCCTGTCGGAAGTGACCGGCCAGCCGGTCGAGAAGATTGCGCGGGACACCGATCGCGACAACTTCATGAGCGGCGACCAGGCCGTCGACTACGGCCTGATCGACAAGGTGCTCGCCCGCCGCGGCTGATGCGGCGCGCCGCCGTGGCCCCTGGTGCGACGGCGGCCGGCCACACCGGCTCGGCTCAAATGGCGAAGGCTACACCGGAACGAGGCCCCGTGCCTCGTTTTTTGCATCGGCACCTGTGAAACGGGGCCTTGGCCCCACAGCCGGGGGGAAGCGCCGGTGATGCCAATTGTTTTGGCGTATGATGCGTTTGAAGCGTATCCCCGAGGAGCCTGTCGCCCCGCGGTGTGCGCCCTGCAAAAGTGACTGATTCCTATGGCGGACAAAAAAGGTTCATCCAGCGAAAAGCTTCTGTACTGCTCCTTCTGCGGCAAGAGCCAGCATGAGGTCAAGAAGCTGATTGCCGGCCCGTCGGTGTTCATTTGCGACGAATGCATCGACCTGTGCAACGAGATCATTCGCGACGAGGCCACGGCATCCGAGAAAGACGCCGCCGCGGCCGCGCGCTCCGATCTGCCCACGCCCCACGAGATCCGCGAAAGCCTGGACCAGTATGTGATCGGCCAGGAACAGGCCAAGAAGATTCTGGCCGTGGCGGTCTACAACCACTACAAGCGCCTCAAGCACCTCGGCAAGAAGGACGATGTCGAGCTGTCCAAGAGCAACATCCTGCTGATCGGGCCCACCGGCTCGGGCAAGACGCTGCTCGCGCAGACGCTGGCGCGCCTGCTCAACGTTCCGTTCGTGATCGCCGACGCGACCACGCTGACCGAAGCCGGCTACGTCGGCGAGGACGTCGAGAACATCATCCAGAAGCTGCTGCAGAACTGCAATTACGAAGTCGAGAAGGCGCAGCGCGGCATTGTCTACATCGACGAGATCGACAAGATCTCGCGCAAGTCGGACAACCCGTCGATTACCCGCGACGTCTCCGGCGAAGGCGTGCAGCAGGCCCTGCTCAAGCTGATCGAAGGCACCATGGCATCGGTGCCGCCGCAGGGTGGCCGCAAGCATCCGAACCAGGACTTCCTGCAGGTTGACACGACCAACATCCTGTTCATCTGCGGCGGCGCCTTCGATGGCCTGGAGAAGGTCATCATGCAGCGTTCGGACAAGACCGGCATCGGCTTTGCCGCGCAGGTCAAGAGCAAGGAAGAGCGCGACGTCAGCGAAGTGCTGCCGCAGACCGAGCCGGAAGACCTGATCAAGTTCGGCCTGATTCCCGAACTGATCGGCCGCCTGCCGGTGGTGGCGACGCTGGCCAAGCTCGACGAGGCCGCGCTGATGCAGATCCTGGTCGAGCCTAAGAATGCGCTGGTCAAGCAATACCAGAAGCTGCTGGCGATGGAAGGCGTCGAGCTGGAAATCCGCCCGGGTGCGCTGAGCGCCATCGCCCGCAAGGCGATCCGCCGCAAGACCGGTGCCCGCGGGCTGCGTTCGATCCTGGAGCAGTCGCTGATGGACGTCATGTATGACTTGCCTAATTACAAGGGCGTGCAAAAGGTGGTGATCGATGAAAATACGATCAACGGCGATGCACCGCCGCTGCTGATGTATGAGGAGCAGCAGCCCAAGGTGGCAGGGTCTAACTGACGCGAGGCCTGCCGGAGTGGCCAGAGGTCGGCACCACACCGGCAGCAGGGCGGAAAAGGCCGTTCGCGTAGAAGCGAGCGGCTTTTTTTGTTTATTTCTACCTACGAGACGGAGGAAACGCGGGTATGCTGTTTCAGAGGGGCCACCAAGTGCAGGCTGCGGCATCTGCCTGCCTTGATGAATCGATTGGCACGTATCTTGTAATCGATTCGGGCGGCCCAATTTACGCCTTAAATGACTGACTTGGGGAAAATGATGTCCGGAACACAACTCCTCCCGGCCGAGCCGATTCGCCTGCCATTGTTGCCGCTGCGCGACGTGGTGGTGTTTCCGCACATGGTGATCCCGCTGTTCGTGGGACGCCCAAAGTCCATCAAGGCGCTTGAGACTGCGATGGAGGCGGGCAAGAGCATCATGCTCGTGGCCCAGAAGACGGCGGCAAAGGACGAGCCGACCGCCGACGACCTGTACGAGGTCGGCTGCATCGCCAATATCCTGCAAATGCTGAAGCTGCCCGACGGTACCGTGAAGGTGCTGGTCGAGGGCACCCAGCGTGCCAATATCCGCGAGGTGAGCGAGGACGATTCGCACTTCATGTGCGAAGCCGTGCCGGTGCCGCCCGCACCTGGCGAAAGCGCCGAGACCGAGGCCCTGCGCCGCGCGATCGTGTCGCAGTTCGACCAGTACGTGAAGCTCAACAAGAAGATCCCGCCGGAGATCCTGACCTCGCTGTCGGGCATCGACGAGGCCGGGCGCCTGGCGGATACCATCGCCGCGCAACTGCCGATCAAGCTCGAGCAGAAGCAGAAGATCCTGGAGATGGTCAATGTGACCGAGCGCCTGGAAAGCCTGCTGTCGCAGCTCGAGGGCGAGATCGACATCCTGCAGGTGGAAAAGCGCATCCGTGGCCGCGTCAAGCGCCAGATGGAGAAGAGCCAGCGCGAGTACTACCTGAACGAGCAGGTAAAGGCTATCCAGAAGGAACTGGGCGAGGGCGAAGAAGGCGCCGACTTGGAAGAACTCGACAAGCGCATCAAGGCTGCGCGCATGCCGAAGGAAGCCAAGAAGAAGGCCGACGCCGAATTCAAGAAGCTCAAGCTGATGTCGCCGATGTCGGCGGAAGCCACCGTCGTGCGCAACTACATCGACACGCTGGTGAACCTGCCGTGGCGCAAGAAGAGCAAGGTCAACAACGACCTGGCCAACGCCGAGCGCGTGCTGGATGAAGACCACTACGGCCTGGAAAAGGTCAAGGAACGCATTCTCGAGTACCTCGCGGTGCAACAGCGCGTGGACAAGGTCAAGGCGCCGATCCTGTGCCTGGTTGGGCCGCCCGGCGTGGGCAAGACCTCGCTTGGCCAGTCGGTGGCGCGTGCGACGAACCGCAAGTTCGTGCGCATGGCACTGGGTGGCGTGCGCGACGAAGCCGAGATTCGCGGCCACCGCCGTACCTACATCGGTTCGATGCCGGGCAAGATCCTGCAGAGCCTGTCCAAGGTCGGCGTGCGCAATCCGCTCTTCCTGCTCGACGAGATCGACAAGATGGGCCAGGATTTTCGCGGCGATCCGTCGTCGGCGCTGCTCGAAGTGCTGGATCCGGAACAGAACCACACGTTCCAGGACCACTACATCGAGGTCGACTTCGACCTGTCCGACGTGATGTTCGTGGCGACGTCGAACTCGCTGAACATTCCGCCGCCGCTGCTCGACCGCATGGAAGTGATCCGCCTGTCGGGTTACACCGAGGAAGAAAAGCTCAACATCGCCACGCGTTACCTGCTGCCGAAGCAGATCAAGAACAATGGTCTGAAGGCTGGCGAGATCGAGGTCACCGATGCGGCGATCCGCGACATCATCCGCTACTACACGCGCGAAGCCGGTGTGCGTTCGCTCGAGCGCGAGGTGTCCAAGATCGCCCGCAAGGCGGTCATGCTGCTGCTGTTGAAGAAGGAATCGGGAACGATCAAGGTCGATTCGGACAACCTCGACAAGTTCCTGGGCGTGCGCAAGTACGACTTCGGCCTGGCCGGCAAGGAAAACCAGGTGGGCCAGGTGACCGGCCTGGCGTGGACCGAGGTGGGCGGCGACCTGCTGACCATCGAAGCCGCGATCATGCCGGGCAAGGGCAACATCACCCGCACCGGTTCGCTGGGCGACGTGATGAAGGAATCGGTCGAGGCCGCACGTTCAGTGGTACGTTCGCGGGCGCGTCGCCTGGGCATCACGGATGAGATGTTCGAGAAGCGCGACATCCACATCCACGTGCCCGAGGGCGCCACGCCCAAGGACGGTCCGTCTGCGGGCGGTGCCATGACCACGGCGCTGGTGTCGGTGCTGACCGGCATCCCGGTGCGCGCGGATGTCGCCATGACCGGCGAGATCACGCTGCGCGGCGAGGTGCTGCCGATCGGCGGCCTCAAGGAGAAGCTGCTGGCGGCCCACCGTGGCGGCATCAAGCTGGTGCTGATCCCCGAGGAAAACGTCAAGGACCTGGCCGAGATCCCGGACAACGTCAAGAACGCGATCGAGATCGTGCCGGTGCGCTGGATCGACAAGGTGCTGGAACTGGCGCTCGAGCGCAAGCCCGAGGCGCTGCCGGAAGAAGACGCCAAGCCCGCCGAGGTGGCGGACAAGGCCACGGCCAAGGTCGAGCGCCTGCACCACTGACGACGCACGCCTGCGCCGCATGAACAAAACGCCGCAGGGCAGCGATGCCCGGCGGCGTTTTTTTGTCCGCGCGGGTCTTGGCAAACAGAAATCACATGTATTAAACTTGCGCCCTCGCAACGCAAACCACGGCATCTGCCGCGAGGTGCGGAGCGTTCAGCGAGTTGCAGGCAGACAGCCTGCGATGGTCGAGCGGGTGCTTAGCTCAGTTGGTAGAGCGGCGCCCTTACAAGGCGTAGGTCGGGGGTTCGAACCCCTCAGCACCCACCACCGCTCCACCAGCAAGAATCAAGGACTTAGAGCGATCTAGGTCCTTTTTTTATGCGTATTTCATCACCCTGGCTCCAGCTCTATCGTTCCTTGTCCTGCTCTGTGCGGAGGGACACAAGCCATGCTCATCCGTCAGCCGTTACCGCTGGCGGAGCGGTTACGATGAGTAGGGCGCCGCAGCGGATCCCATCTCCACGTTTCGGCGAAAACACATGAGCGAGCATGACATCGATGGTGTCCACGATATTGTCTCCGCGCGAAGCGAAACTGCCCCGGTTTTGCAGATACACATTGCCATTGGCAATCGCGACGTTCGCCGCCTCTGGCGCCGCACTGTGCCATGCCGCTCCGGCGGTCCATGTCGGTGTCGGGCGCGACCCCTCGCACAATATCAACAAATACGAGATCGGCTTGCTGTGGGATTCTGGTTTCGCATGGGGCAATCCGCAGGGCTGGCAGACAAGGCTGCACTGGGAAGTCGATCTGGCCAGATGGGACGCCAGGGCAGGGCGCGATGTGATAGAAGTAGGCGCTTCTCCGGTATTCCGGCTGGAGAAGCGCGGTGGCACCAAGGTTCCGTTCCTGGAAGCCTCGGTGGGCGTTCGACTGGTCAACCACGTCAGCACCTCGCCGGAGCATTACTACAGCACCGCCTTTCGGTTCAGCGAAACCATTGGCTTTGGTCTGGCGTTTGGCAAGGACCTCGACACTGAGATCGGGATTCGGCTTCAGCATTTGTCCAATGCCGGTATCAAGAAACCCAATCCGGGCACGGATTTCATTACCGGGTACGTGCGTTACCGATTCTGATTCTGAAAGCGCCCGCAGGCTGACGAGGACTTCTATCGGCTCGAGGGCAGCCTGCGCGCGCTCTGAGCGCGGTTCGACGCCTCAGTGTGTATCGCGTAGCCCAAGCACATTGGCACCGATACGCGGATCGGTCCCGCGTTCAAGAAGCTGGGAGTGCGTGATCACCGTTACCTCCAGTGATCCGGTGCCGACCTCCATCGACAGGATATGGCCGCCATACGTGTCGAAGCTGCTGTCCCCGGCCACGCCATGCGCATGGATGGACGGCTTGCCTTCCTTCCACGCCAGGCTGCCGACGATGCTGGCCATCTCCACGTTGCGGAAGGTGCGCGGGTTGAATTGCTTCTTCGCGGCATCCCAGAAACCGAACGTGACGTTGGCGAAGCCGATCGCGGACAGGCTCGCGCTCGGGACCTTCTCGCAGACGGCAAAGGCCTCGATCTGCTCGAACACGTTGTCGCCCATGCGCAGCACCAGCAGGTAGCCGGTGGGGGTCTTGATGTAGCGCGGCACGCTGTCGCGCGGGTAGTTGGGGTTCTGGGCGCGGGCGTCCAGTGCCGCCTTGCATTCGGCGGATGGCGCGGGCTGCGCCGCGGCTGGCGTGGGCATCAGGGCGACGGCGCCGACGGCGGTGGCCGCTGCGAAAGTGGCGAGCGCCCGGCGGGCGCGCAGCGTCTGACGAAGGATGATCATCTGTTGTCTCCGGTCTGGTTTGTTTGCGTCTGGGTTTGTGGCTACGGCAAGAAAAACTACGCGGCGGACGGATGCGGCGGCAGCAGGATGTCCCGGCCGACCGCGCGGATGTCGGTGTGGCCGCAGAAGGCCATGGTCAGGTCGAGTTCCTTGCGGATGATCTCCAGCGCGCGTGTCACGCCGGCCTGTCCCATGGCGCCAAGTCCATACAGCATCGGACGGCCGATATAGACGCCTTTGGCGCCAAGGGCGACCGCCTTGAGCACGTCCTGCCCGGAACGGATGCCGCCGTCCATATGGACTTCGATGCGCTCGCCCACGGCCTCGGCGATGGCGGGCAGGGCGCGGATCGATGCCGGCGCGCCGTCGAGCTGGCGGCCGCCGTGGTTGGACACGATCAGCGCATCCGCCCCCGACTGGCACGCCAGCCGCGCATCCTCGACGTCCTGGATGCCCTTGAGCACCAGCTTGCCGGGCCAGCGGCGGCGGATCCACGCCACGTCGTCCCAGTCCAGCGTCGGGTCGTACTGGCGGCTCGACCAGTCGGCGAGCGAGGTCATGTCGTCGACGCCCTGCACATGGCCGATGATGTTGCCGAAGGTGCGGCGGCGCGTGCCCAGCATGCCCAGGCACCAGCGCGGCTTGCCCATCATGTTGAGCAGGTTCCACGGCGTCAGCCGCGGCGGCGCCGACAGGCCGTTGCGCAGGTCCTTGTGGCGCTGCGCGCTGACCGGCAAGTCCAGCGTCAGCACCAGCGCCGGGCAGCCGGCGGCGCGTGCGCGGTCGATCAGGCGTTCGACGAAGGCGCGGTCGCGCATCACGTAGAGCTGGAACCAGAACGGATGGCCGCCGGTGGCCTCGGCCACGTCCTCGATCGAGCAGATGCTGACCGTGGACAAGGTGAACGGCACGCCGAAATCGCGCGCGGCGCGGGCGGCCAGGATCTCGCCGTCGGCATGCTGCATGCCGGCCAGCCCGGTCGGGGCGATCGCCACCGGCATGGCGACGTCCTGGTCCAGCATCCGCGTGGCGACGCGGCGCTCGCCGATATCCACGGCCACGCGCTGGCGCAGCAGGATGCGTCCGAACTCGCGCTGGTTGGCGCGGTAGGTGGACTCGGTCCACGAACCGGAGTCGGCGTATTCATAGAACATGCGCGGCACCCGCCGCCGGGCGAGCCGGCGCAGGTCCTCGATCTCGTTGATGGATGACATGCTGTGTCCTGCAAGGATAAGAAGCGAAACGATGGTGGGCTCAATGCAGCCATGCGGCCGGCACCAGGATCAGCTGCGGGAACAGCACGAACAGGAACATCAGCGCGGTCAGGCTCAGCAGGAACGGCCAGACCCCGCCGATCACGCTGTCCAGGCTGCAGCGCGACGTGCCCGCCACCACGTTGAGCACCGTGCCCACCGGCGGCGTCAGCAGGCCGATCGCGTTGTTGAGCACGAACATCACGCCGAAATACACCGGGTCGATGCCCGCCTTGGTGATTACCGGCATCAGGATCGGCGTCATGATCAGCACCGTCGGCATCAGGTCGAGCGCGGTGCCCACCACGATCACCAGGATCATGATGACCAGCATCAGCAGGATCTTGTTGTCGATGAAGGGTTCGAGCAGGTCGGTCACCTGCGCCGGGATATTGGCGATGGTGATCAGCCATGCCGACACCAGCGCGCAGGCCACCAGGAACAGCACCGTGGCGGAGGTCTTGGCCGCGGTGACGATCAGTTCCGGCAGCGCGCGCAGCTTCAGTTCGCCGTAGACGAAGCGGCCGACCACCATGGCGTAGACCACCGCCACCACCGCTGCCTCGGTCGGCGTGAAGGCGCCGATCTTCATGCCGCCGATGATCACCACCGGCAGCACCAGGGCCCACACGCCGTCGAGCGCGGCCCGGGCCAGGCGGCGGGCATTGAACGGCTCGGTGGGCGCGAGCTTTTCCTTGCGTGCGCAGAAGTGCCAGGTGACGGCGAGCGTCAGCGCCATCATCGCGCCGGGGGCGATGCCGGCGAGGAACAGCTTGGTGATCGACACCTGCGCCACCACGCCGAACACCACGATGGCGATCGACGGCGGTATCACCGGCGCGATGATGCCGCCCGCCGCGATCAGGCCCGCCGCGCGCGGCACGTTGTAGCCGGCATTGCGCATCATCGGGATCAGCAGCGCGGCGACCGCGGCGGTATCGGCCACCGCGGAGCCGGAGATGCTGGCCACCACCGTCGCCGCGATGATCGCCACGTAGCCCAGCCCGCCGCGGACGTGCCCGACCGCCGCGTCGGCGACGCGCACGATGCGCCGCGACAGCCCGCCGGCGTTCATCAGCTCGCCCGCCAGCATGAAGAACGGCACCGCCATCAGCGGATAGTTGTTGACGCCCTCGAGCATGTTCTGCGCGAGGATCTGCGTATCGAAATTGCCCAGGTGCAGCATCAGCGCGACGCCGGAGGCGAGCAGCGCAAAGGCGATGGGCATGCCGAGCGACATCGCGCCCAGCAGCGAGCCGACAAAGACAAAGATGGTCATGGCAGGCTCCCTGTGCTTATTCGCCGGAGGTGCCGGACTGCGGCACCAGTTCATGCTGCGCCATGCGGCCGCTGGCGAGGCGCCACAGCCCGTGCAGCAGCATCGCCGCCATGCCGACGCTGCACACCAGCAGGCAGGCATAGACCACGCCCAGCGGCACGCCGGTGACGGGCGCACGGTCGTCCATGCCGATCGCCACCAGCTGCCAGGCGCCATGGGCCAGCAGCAGGCAGCAGCCCAGCGCGCCCGCGTCGGCGAGCAGGCGGCAGGCACGCTGCCCGGTCTCGCCCAGCCGCGATACCACGGTGGACATCCCCAGGTGGGCCTTGTCATGCATCACCAGCAGGGCGCCGGTCAGCGTCAGCCACATGAAGATGAAGCGCGAGGCTTCCTCGGAGAAGGCAATGCCGGAATTGAAGACGTAGCGCAGCACCACGTTGCCAAAGACCAGCACGATCATGGCGGCCATCATGGCGACCATCGCGCCCTGGATCAGGCGCAGCGTAATTCGGTTCATGATTGAGGACTCCTGGGTGGACGGGGACTCAGCGCAGGCTCGCCCCGGGCGTCCCGATCCGGTAAAAGCGCCTGGCGTTGTCGTGCCACACCGCGTGCGCGGCGGCGTCGGGCAGGCCTTCGAGCGCGGCGGCGACGGTATTGACGATTTCATGCAGCGATGCGCGCAGCCCCGACACGGGCAGGTTGCTGGCGAACATGCAGCGCTGCCAGCCGAAGATCTCCAGCGCCTGGCGAATGACGGCGACATTGCCGGCGCGATCCCATGCCGCACCCGGCAGGCCGAACTCGGACAGCTTCAGGTGCACGCCCGGCAGACTGGCCAATGCCGCCAGGCCGCGGCGCCAGCCGGACAGGCCGGCTTCGGTGCGGTCCCACGGCAGGCCGGTGTGTTCCACCACCACGGCCAGGCCTGGTACCGCAGCGATCGCCTCGGCGGCTTCCTCCAGGTGCCACCATGGCACCCGCAGGTCCCACGCCAGGCCGTGCTCGGCCAGCCGCTGCAGGCCGGACAGCCAGCGCGGATCCTGCAGCGTGCCGGGCTGCCCGCGCACGCTGTCATCCGCCGTCCGGCTGGTGCGCGGCTTGCATCGCACGCCCCGCACCAGCGGGAAGGCCTGGTGCGCGCGCAGCTGTGCCGCCAGCGTGCCGCTGTTGAAGTCGGCATGCGCGACCACCGCGTTGGGAAAGCCGTGGCGCGCGTGGACCTGGTGCAGCCACGCGGTCTCGGCCACCGATTCGTCGGCATGACGTTCGGCTTCCACGTGGACGCTGGCAACCAGGGGCAGGCCGTCCCACTGGCGCAGGTAGTCGGCCGGATCGAAGTCCTGCCGCAGCGCGGCGTAGTCGCCGAGGAAGAAGGCGGCAGGGTCGTACCCCTCCTGCAGCCAGGGATGGCGCGCGCAGCCCAGCCGCCACAGGTGGTGGTGGGCATCGACGATGGCGGCGGGCATGGCAGGCATCGCGTGCTCCTAGCGCTGGGCGTCCATGGCGCGCAGCACGGCGTCGCCGTTCTTCTGCACGAACAGCTGGCGCGTCTCCTCGCGCACCACCTTGCGGATGCCGGCGTTGTCGGGATGCTCATTGACCTGCACGCCCCTGGCCCGCAGCGTGGCGATGGCCGCGGCCTCGTTGTCGGCGTTGAGCTTGCGCTGGTAGGTGGCGGCGGCGGCGGCCTCTTCCAGCAGCACCTTCTGGTACTCGGGCCTGAGCCCGTCGAACTTCGCCTTGTTCATCAGCACCACCAGCGCGGTATAGGCGTGGCGCGTCATCGACACGTACTTCTGCACCTCGTACATCTTGGCCGAGACCATCAGCGTGGGCGGATTCTCCTGGCCGTCGACCGCGCCGGATTCCAGCGCGCCGAAGACCTCGGCGAACGGCATCGGCTGCGGGCTCGCGCCCAGCAGCTGGAAGGCCTTGATATGCGACGGATTGGGCGTGGTGCGGATCTTCAGGCCGCGGATGTCCTCGGCCTTGTTGACCGGGCGCTTGTTGTTGCCCAGGCTGCGGAAGCCGATCTCCCAGAAGGCCAGGCCCTTGATGCGGTGGGCGCCCAGTTCTTCCAGCAATGAACGGCCGACCGGGCCGTCCAGCACCTTGTAGGCCGAGGGTCCGTCCTCGAACTGGTAGGGCAGGTCGAGCACGTTCAGGCGCGGCGCCAGGCCGGTGACAAAGGGATTGCCGGTGGCGCCGATGTCGATGGTGCCGCTGCGCACGCCGGTGACCAGCGTAGTGTCGTTGCCAAGCTGGCTGTTGGCGAAGACCTGGATCTCGACGCCGCCCTGGGTGCGCTCCCTGACCTTCTTGCTGAAGGCGAGTGCGGCCTGGTGCTGCGAATCGGTTTCCGGAACGGTATGGGCGAAGCGCAGCTTTACCGGTGCCTCGGCCTGTGCCACGCCGGCGACGGACAATAGCGCTGCCAGCACGATATGCGGGATAACGTGTTTCATGGTGTCTCCTGGGTTTGTGATGCGGCCCGGTCGATGAGTGCCGGGCTCTGGGGTGCCCCGTGCGGGGGCGGATATCAGGGCGGCGGATGCAGCAGCCCGCGCCGGGCCAGGCTGGCCATCAGCGCGCCGATGCCGAAGGTCCACGGCGGCAGCGCGTCGCTGGTGCCGACCCAGTTCACCAGGCCGCCGAGGCGCGGCGCGCAGATGCTGACGCGGTCGCCGAGGTGATGGGTAAAGCCGGCGCCGGGTGCGTCGCGATCCTGCACCGGCGCGAACAGCGTGCCGCAGAACAGCATCATGCCGTCGGGGTACTGGTGGTGCGCACCCATCGCGTGCGCCACCAGTTCCTGCGGCGAACGGCTGATCTGCGTCATCGCGCTGGCGCCATGCAGTACGAAGCCATCCTCACCTTCGATGGTCAGGCCGATCTCGGTGCGCGCGATCTCGTCGATGCCGAAATGCGCATCGCACAGCCGGATCCACGGGCCGATGCCGCAGGACGCGTTGTTGTCCTTGGCCTTGCCCAGCAGCAGGGCGCTGCGGCCCTCGTAGTCGCGCAGGTTGACGTCGTTGCCCAGCGCCGCGCCGACGATCTCGCCGCGCGGCGAGACCGCCAGCACCACCTCCGGCTCGGGGTTGTTCCAGGTCGATGCCGGATGCAGGCCGACATCCACGCCGGTGCCTACCGACGACAGCGGCGCGGCCTTGGTGAAGATCTCGGCGTCCGGACCGATGCCGACTTCCAGGTACTGTGACCACAACCCCTGCGCGACCAGCACATCCTTGATACGCATGGCCTCGGGCGAGCCCGGGCGGATGGCGGCAAGGCCCGTGCCGATGATGGCGCTGACGCTCTCGCGCACGGCGGCGGCGCTGGCCGCGTCGCCGCGCGCGCGCTCCTCGATCACGCGCTCGACCAGGCTGGCGGCAAAGGTCACGCCGGCGGCCTTGACCACCTGCAGGTCGTTCGGCGCCAGCAGGTGGCGGTGTTCGGGGTTCGGCCCATGCGCGCAGGTCGCGTCGAGCCAGTCCTGCAGCAGGCCCAGCGAGGGCCCGGTGGCCCGCCGCACGTGGTCGGCGCAGTCAGGCAGCGCGAGCAGGCCGGCAATGGTGGGCGCGGTGGCGGTGATATCGAACAGTTCCGCGCCGCGCACCACCACCGTAACGGGGCCGCCGTGCGGGCCGGGCAGCCACGCGCGTCCCACCAGCAAGGCGCGCTCGGCGTCGCGCGGCAGGGATTCTTCAACCGAGAGGCGTCGTGTCATGTCACACCTTGACGTTGGCGTCCTTGACCACGCGCGCCCACTTGGCGCGCTCCGTGGCGATGAACTGCGCGAAGCGCGCCGCGCTGCCGCCGCCGTCCTCGGCACCGAAGCCGGCCAGCTTGCCCGCCACGTCGGGCAGCGCCAGCACCTTGTTCAGGTCCGCATTCATGCGCTGGACCATCGGTGCGGGCAGCCCGGCGGGACCGACCAGCCCGTACCAGGTGCCGGCATCGAAGCCGGGAAAACCCGATTCCGCCAGCGTCGGAACATTGGGATAGCTGGCCGCGCGGCGCAGGCGCGTCTGCGCGATCGCCACCACCTTGCCGCCCTGGATCTGCGGCGTGGCCGAGGTCATGGTCTCGAAGCTGAAGTCGATCTGGCCGCCGATCAGGTCGGTCAGCATCGGCGCCGAGCCGCGGTACGGCACGTGCAGCGCATCCACGCCGGCGCGCAGCTTGAACATCTCCAGCGCCAGGTGCTGCGCCGCGCCGGCGCCGGACGAGCCGAAGGTAATCTTGCCCGGCTGGCTGCGGCACAGCGCGACCACGTCGGCCACCGAGCGCGCGCGTCCGCCGGTCTGGCAGATCAGCAGGTTGGGCGTGACACCGACCAACATGAGCGGCGTGAAGTCCTTTTCCACCGAGTAGCCCAGCTTCGGGTACAGGCTGGGCGCGATGGCATGGTTGCTGATATTGGTCATCAGCAGCGTGGCGCCGTCCGGCGCCTGGCGCGCGGTGTACTCGGCGGCGACCACGCCGGCGGCGCCGGGCCGGTTCTCGACGATGACCGATACCCGCCACAGCGCCGACAGCTGCTGCGCGATCACGCGCGCCATCACGTCGGTGCCGCCGCCGGGAGGGAAGCCCACGATGATGCGGATCGGGCCTGTCGGCAGTGCCTGCGACCAGGCTGCCAGCGGCGTGGCCAAGGTGGCCGCGCCCGCGCACAGGAAGGTGCGACGTCGCATGTGTTGTCTCCTGATGTTGTTGTTCGGAATGCGCCGGTATTACAGCGAGGCCTCGAGCAGCGCGAGGTAGTCCTCGGCGCTGGCCTCGCGCGGGTTGGTCTTGTGGCAATGGTCGGCCAGCGCGTAGTCGATGACACGCGGGAACAGCGCTTGATCGACGCCCATCTCGCGCAGGCCCGCGGGCAGGCCCAGGCGCTGGTTCATGCCGGTGATGGCCGCAGCGACAGCGTCCGCATCGGCCAGTCCCATCGCCTGCGCGATGCGGGCCAGCTTGTCGTCGGCCTGCATCGACGGCGCGCCGGCGTTGAAGCGGATCACTGCCGGCAGCAGCACGGCGTTCAGGGTGCCGTGGTGCAGCGTCGGCATCAGTCCGCCCAGCGCATGGCTCAGGCTGTGCACGCAGCCCAGTCCCTTCTGGAACGCGAGCGCGCCCTGCATCGATGCGCTCATCATGGCCAGGCGCGCGGCACGGTCCTGCGGATCGCGGCGCGCGCGCTCGATATGCAGCCAGGCGCGGCGCAGGCCATCGAGCGCGATGCCGTCGGCGGGCGGGTTGAAGGCCGGCGCCATGAAGGTTTCCAGGCAATGCGCAATGGCATCCATGCCGGTGGCCGCCGTCAGCATCGGCGGCAGGCCCAGGGTCAGCTCAGGATCGCAGATTGCCACGCGCGGCACCAGGTAGGGCGACAGCACGCCGACCTTGCGGCCGTCGTCGAGGATCAGCACCGCGCCGCGGCCGACTTCGCTGCCGGTGCCGGCAGTGGTGGGAATGGCGATCACCGGCGCGGTGGCTGCCGTGATGCGCGCCACGCCGCCCTCGATCGCGGCGAACTGGCGCAGCGGGCCGTCGTGGGTGGCGCAGACCGCCACCCCCTTGGCCAGGTCGATCGGCGAGCCGCCGCCGACCGCGATGATGCCGTCGCAACGGTACTCGCCATAGAGGCGCATGGCCTCGCGCATGGCGGCCTCGGTCGGGTTGGACGGCGTGCCGTCGTAGATCACCGCCTCGCAGCCGGGGCGCAGCTGCTCCAGCACCCGCTGCACGATGCCGGCTGCCTTGACGCCGGCGTCGGTGACCACCAGCGGTCGCGTGATACCGATGCGTTCGCATTCCTGGGCCAGCAGCCCGATCGCGCCGAAGTCGATCTGGATCTGGGTGATGTAATTAATGAGAGCCATCTTGTCTCCATGCTGTGTGGGGTGAGCAGGGCGCCGTGGGGCGGGCCGGCTGCATTGGTGACGAAGTCTAGGAACAAGGCCCGCGGGTCACAACGTGGAATTACTTGAAGGCTGCCCAAGAAAAACTCACAGCAGCCCACGCCTAGTTTTTCTTGAAGCGGCGCTGAGATTTTCTCGTTTTGCGGCGCGCGGCGCGGGCCCTAGACTGGCGCAGACCAGCCGGATTCCGGACCACTGCCCGCTGCCGGGCCTCCTACACCCCAACGACAACCATGAGACAACCGATCCTGATCGAGCGCGACGCCCAGGTCGCCACCATCACGCTGAACAACCCGGACAAGCTCAATGCCATGGACCTGTCCATGTGGCAGGGCCTGACCGACGCCATCCAGAGCCTGTCGGCCGACGACACGCTGCGCTGCGTGGTGCTGCGCGGCGCCGGCGACAAGGCCTTCGCCGCCGGCGCCGACATCGCCGAGTTCGACACCATGCGCGCCAACGCCGCGCAGGCGCAGCAGTATGGCGAGATCACCAACGCCACCATGCGCGCCATCGCCGAATGCCGGCACCCGACCATCGCGCTGATCCAGGGCGCCTGCGTCGGCGGCGGGCTTGAGATCGCGTCGATGTGCGACCTGCGCATCTGCGGCAGGTCGAGCCGCTTCGGCGTGCCGGTCAACCGGCTCGGGCTGGTGATGTCGTATGGCGAACTGGGCGGGCTGGTGGCGCTGGCGGGACCGGCGACCGCGCTCGAGATCGTCCTGGAGGGCCGCGTATTCGATGCCGACGAGGCCCTGCACAAGCACCTGGTCAACCGCGTGGTGGCGGACGAGGCCGTGCCCGACGAAGCCTATGCGGCGGCACGGCGCATCGCGGCCGGCGCGCCGCTGGTGGCGCGCTGGCACAAGCAGTTCGTGCGCAGGCTGCTCGACCCCACGCCGCTGCGCCCGGAAGAGCATGCCGAGTCCTATGCCTGCTTCGATACCGAGGATTTCCGTATCGGCCACCGCGCCTTTCTCGACAAGACCCGGCCGCAATTCGTGGGCCGTTGACAGCACCCTAGTTCCAGACACCGCGGCGCCGCCAAGCCAATGCGGCCGCCCCAACCACAGGTGGTATCCATGAATTTGCCGTTATCGAAAATCAAGGTCCTGGACGTCAGCCAGATCATGGCGGGTCCGTTCTGCTGCATGCTGCTGGGCGACATGGGCGCCGACGTCATCAAGGTCGAGGCGCCGGGTGCCGGCGACCAGACCCGCAAGTCGATGGGCTTCCGGCTCAAGGGCGAAGACAGCGGCGGCTTCCTGGCGCTGAACCGCAACAAGCGCAGTGTCGAGATCGACCTGAAAAACCCGGCCGGCCTCGAGGCCTTCTATGAACTGGTGCGCGGCGCCGACGTGCTGGTGGAGAACAACCGTCCGGGCGTGGCCGCGCGCCTGAAGATCGACTATGCGGTGCTGCGCGAGATCAACCCGCGCCTGGTCTATGCCAGCATCTCCGGCTTCGGCCAGACCGGGCCGTGGTCGCGGCGCCCGGGGCTGGACCTGATCGCGCAGGCCATGTCCGGCGTGATGAGCGTGATGGGCCATCCGGACGCGCCGCCGGTCAAGTCCAGCGTGCCAATCGCCGACCTGGGGGCCGGGCTGTTCACCGCCTATGGCGTGCTCAGCGCGCTGATGGGGCGCGAGCATACCGGGCAGGGGCAATACGTGGATGCGTCGCTGTTCGAGACGGCGCTGGGGCTGTCGGTATGGGAGTCGGCCGAGTTCTGGGGCACCGGCGAGGTGCCGGTGCCGATCGGCAGCGCCAACCGCATGAGCGCGCCATACCAGGCGGTGCGCGCCGCCGACCGGCACTTCGTCATCGGCGCGGCCAATCCCAAGCTGTGGGCCGCGCTGTGCGAGGTGATCGGGCGGCCCGACCTGCTTGCCGACCCGCGCTTTACCGACAACGCCGCCCGCATCCGCAACCGCGCCGCGCTGATCCCTGAAATTGAGGCAGAATTCGCGCGCAAGCCGGCGGCGGATTGGGTCGATGCGCTGCTCGCGGCCGGTGTGCCGGCGGCGCCGATCTTCACCTACGACGAAGCGCTGGCCAGCGAACAGGCGGTGGCGCGCGACATGGTGCTGGAGATCGACCACCCGGTCGAAGGGCGGGTCAAGGCGCTGGGCTTTCCGGTCAAGCTGAGCGGCACGCCGCAGCAGGTGCGCTATCCGGCGCCGTTGCTGGGCCAGCATACCGACGAGGTGCTGGGCGAGTTTGGCCTGGACGCGGCCACCGTCACGCGGTTGCGTGCGCAGGGGGCGTTCGGCGCACCGGCCCGGGCACGAGAACTGGAACGCGGCGCCGCCTGAGCGCACCGCGGCCATCATCTATACCGATAAAAGACAGGAGACGACCATGACGATTTCACGTTCGCCGATGCGGCGCTGGGCGATGCCCGTGGCCGTGGTGCTGGGGCTGCCGGCCCTGCTGGGCGGCGCGGCCACGGCGAGTGCGGAAACTTACCCCAGCCGGCGCATCGAGCTGATCGTGCCGTGGCAGGCAGGCGGCGGGGCGGACGTGGTAGCGCGCGCGCTGTCCGCCGCGGCCGCGAAACACCTGCCGCAGCCGATCGTCGTCATCAACAAGCCGGGTGCTACCGGCTCGGTAGGCCTGGGCGAAGTGGTCCACGCGAAGCCGGACGGGTACAAGCTGGTGCTGTCGTCCAGCGAGCTGACCTTCCTGAATTATCTCGGGCTGGCCAAGTTCACCTACCAGGACCTGGTCCCCATCGCACGCCTGAACGCGGACCCGGCCGCGGTGGCGGTACGGGCCGATGCGCCGTGGACCACGATCGAGCAGTTTGTCGCCGATGCGCGCAAGCCGGACGCCAATATCCGCGTGGGTAACGCAGGGCAGGGCTCCGCCTGGCATATGGCAGCCGCCGCGCTGGCCGACAAGACCGGCGCGAAGTTCAACCATATCCCGTACGCCGGCGGTGCTCCCGCCACGCTCGCGCTGCTGGGCGGGCATATCGATGCGGTCACGGTCAGCACGGCGGAGGTGTTCACGCATGTCGCCGCGGGCAAGCTCAAGGTGCTGGCGGTGATGGCCGACAAGCGGGTCAGCGGCTTCGACAACGTGCCAACGCTGAAGGAGCGCAAGATCGACCTGTCGATGGGGATCTGGCGCGGCATCTCGGCACCGAAGGGCACGCCGCCCGAGGTGATCGCGGTACTGAAGACGGCGATCGCGAAATCCGTGCAGGAGCCGGTGATGCGCCAGACGCTGGAGAAGCTGCACTTCAGCACCGATACCTATGCCGATGACGTGACGCTGCAGGCGGCCATGGTGAAGGAGTCGGCGCAGTTCAAGCAACTGGCCAGCCGCATCAGCGTCAAGGAGTAGGTCCATGCGCGATGACACACCCGCGCAAGGCGCTGCGTCCGTCGAGCCCTTTATCGATGCGCACCAGCATTTCTGGGACCTGCAGCGCAACCCGTACCCGTGGCTGCAGGACGAGACGGTGCCGAACTTCCGCTATGGCGATTACTCGGCCCTGCGCCGGAATTATCTTCCGGAGGACCTGGCGCGCGACACGGAAGGCTGCGCGCCGGTGAAGACGGTGCATGTCGAAGCCGAATGGGCGCGCGCCAATCCCGTCGACGAGACCGCCTGGCTGGCGCAGCTCGCCGCGCGGACGGGACGGCCAACGGTGATCGTCGGCCATGCCCAGCTTGACCGCGGCGATGTCGGGGAAGTGCTGGCAGGCCATGCCGCCTGCGCGATGATGCGCGGCATCCGCAACAAGCCGGTGACCGCGGCGCGGCGCGAGGATGCGCGGCGCGGCGTGCCGGGCTCGATGGACGACGAGCGCTGGCGGCATGGCTATGCCTTGCTGGCCCGGCATGGCATGTCCTTCGACCTGCAGGCGCCGTGGTGGAACCTGGACCAGGCGGCTGCGCTGGCGCGGGATTTCCCGGACACGCAGCTGATCCTGAACCATACCGGGCTGCCGGCCGACCGCAGTGAAGCCGGCCTGGCCGGCTGGCGTGCCGCGATGGCCGGGCTGGCCGCGCAACCCAATGTTGCCGTGAAGATATCGGGCCTGGGATTGCCCGGCAAGCCGTGGACGCAGGCCGACAACGTGCCCGTGATCCGCGACGCCATCGCCATCTTCGGCACGGAGCGCTGCATGTTCGCCAGCAACTACCCGGTGGACAGCCTGGTGGCCAGCTATGGCACCATCGTGGCGGGTTTCCGCGCCGCCATCGCGATCTTTTCGCCCGAACAGCAGCGCGCGCTGTGGCACGACAACGCGGCGCGCTTCTATCGCCTGTAGCAACGCATCGACAGCGATCCGCCACCCGCCCGGCTCGCGCCGGGGCGGGGCGGGCGGCTTCGCCCCCAGACTTGAAAGGAACCCATGATGAAGAACGGATTGCAACCCGGCGCCGCCTGCGCGCGCACGCTGACGGTGGACCGCCAGCGCACCATCGATTTTCTCGGCGAAAGCCTGCGCATCTACGCCACCCCAGAGCTGGTGCGCGATATCGAACAGACCTGCCTCGACTTCCTTCAAGGCTTTCTCGATGATGGCGAAAGCTCGGTGGGCGCGGAAGTGTCGGTGCAACACACCGGTGCCACGCCGCTGGGCGGCGAGGTGCGAATCCATGCCGGGATCACGGCCATCGATGGCCGCAGTGTCACCTTCAGCGTGACCGCCGACGATGCGGTGGAGCGGGTTTGCAGCGGCACGCATCGGCGCTTCGTGGTCGATGTCGAGCGCTTGCGCGCACGCGTGCAGAAGAAGGCGGCATCGATGCCCGGCGCGGCCTGAAGCGCTCAGACCAGGGCCGGCTGCCGCTGGTCCGCCGACACTTCCGCGCGGATCCAGTCGGTGAAGCAGCGGATGCGGCGATCCTCCAGCCGCTCCTTCGGGAACACCACGAAGTAAGAGAATTCGACCGGCAGCCGGATCGATTCGAACAGCCGCACCAGCCGGCCTTCGGCCAGGTCCTGCTCGATCCAGTTCTTCTTGACCAGCGCCACGCCCAGGCCATTGAGCGCGGCGTTGATGACCAGGTGGCTCGGCCAGAACGACGGCCCGCGGCTGGCGTCGACATCGGTCACGCCGGCGTGCTCCAGCCACATCGCCCAGTCGGGGTTGCTCACGTCCGTATACGTGCTGTCGTCGTGCAGCAGCGTATGGTGCTTCAGGTCGGACGGCGTTTCGAGCGGCTGCGGACCTTGCAGCAACGCCGGGCTGCACACGGGGATGACCTCGACCGCCATGCACAGCTCGCAGTGCAGGCCGGGGTAATCGCCGCGGCCATAGCGGATCGCCATGTCGAAATCGTCGCGCTCGAAATCGATGCGATGGTTCGACGTGGAAACCTTCAGGTCGATATCCGGATTCGCCTTCATGAAGCGGTCCATGCGCGGGATCAGCCATTTGACCGCGAACGTGGGCGGCATGTTGACCTTCAGCGCCGGACGGTCCTTGCTGTGCAGGCGGTGCGTGGCATCGGCGAGCTGCTTGAAGGCCAGTTGCACGCTGGGCAAGTAGGCGTTGCCGGCCGGCGTCAGCACCAGCGCCTTGGCCTCGCGGATAAACAGCTGCACGCCCAGGCTTTCTTCCAGTGCCTTGACCTGGTGGCTGACCGCCGACGGTGTGACGAACAGTTCCTCCGCGGCGCGCGTGAAACTTAGATGCCGGGCAGCCACTTCGAACGCCCTGAGCGGGTTGAGTGGGGGTATCTGTCTCGACATGGCGGTGGTACGCAATCCTGTAAACGCCGTGCCGGCATGGGGTGCGGTGCACCGGCAAGCCGCTGCACGATAGCATTGGTGCCCCTGCACGGGAATAGGGTCTGTCCCCATGTGAGTGAATTCAACAAGGCTGCGTTTGCGGCGCTGGACAGTTTTCGGTTGGTGTGGCGTGAAAGAACGCGCCGTTCATGGCTTGCCGCCGAGCTTGTCGGCACGCGGCCGGATCAGGGTTTCGGGGCGCAATGCCTGGTCGAGCGCCTCGGCGGTCATCAGGCCGCGTGCCAGCACCACTTCACGGATGGTGGTGCCCCTGGCATGGGCCTCGGCGGCGACCGAGGTCGCGTTCTTGTAGCCGATCACGGGATTGAGCGCCGTGACCAGCGCGATCGAGCGCTCGATGGTTTCGCGCAGGCGTTCGGGGTTGGCGGTAATGCCGTCGACGCACTTGTGCGCCAGCGTCAGGCAACCATGGGTCAGGTGGCGAAAACTGCGGAGCAGGCTGGCGGCAATCACCGGCTCGAAGGCGTTGAGCTGCAGCTGGCCAGCCTCGGCGGCAAAGGTGATGGTGGTGTCGTTGCCGAACACTTCGAAGGCGATCTGGTTGACCACTTCTGGAATGACGGGGTTGACCTTGCCCGGCATGATCGACGAGCCCGCCTGCATCGGCGGCAGATTGATCTCGCCAAAGCCGGCGCGCGGCCCGCTCGACAGCAGCCGCAGGTCGTTGCAGGTCTTGGACAGCTTGACGGCGATGCGCTTGAGCACGCCGGAGATCTGCACGAAGGCACCGCAATCCTGGGTGGCTTCCACCAGGTTGGGCGCGAGGCACAGATCGATGCCGGTGATACGGCGCAGCGCGGCCAAGGCCTTCGGCGCATAGTCAGGGTGCGCGGTGATGCCGGTGCCGATCGCGGTGGCGCCCAGGTTGATCTCGCGGATCAGCAAGGCGGTTTCGCGCAGGCGCGCCATGTCTTCTTCGAGCATGACCGCGTAGGTCGAGAACTCCTGCCCCAGCGTCATCGGCACCGCATCCTGCAACTGGGTGCGGCCGAGCTTGAGCAGGCCGGAGAACTCGGTCGACTTGCGTTCGAACGCCGCGCGCAGGACTTCCATCGCTTCGACCAGCTGCTCGATGGCAAAGTACGTGGCAATGCGCAGCGCGGTCGGATAGACGTCATTGGTGCTCTGCGCCATGTTGACGTGCTCGTTGGGGTGCAGGAAGCGGTATTCGCCCTTGCTATGCCCCATGTGCTCGAGCGCCCGATTGCAGATGACCTCGTTGGCATTCATGTTCGTCGACGTGCCGGCACCGCCCTGGATCGTGTCGACAATGAACTGGTCATGCAGCATGCCCTCGCGCACATCATGGCAGGCGGCCAGGATCGCGTCGCGCAGGTTCGCGGGCAACAGCCCAAGTTCGGCATTGGCCTCGGCCGCGGCCTGCTTGACCGAGGCCAGCGCAATGATCAGTTCCGGCCACGAGGAGATGGGTGTGCCGCTGATCTGGAAGTTCTCCCAGGCCCGCAGCGTGTGGACGCCGTAGTAGGCGTCGGCCGGCACCTGGCGTTCGCCGAGCAGGTCGGCTTCGGTGCGATAGGTATGGGTCATGGTGATGCGATCCGGTTAGGGTTGGCGTCGGCCGGGCCAGCGTCCATGGCAGCGTCTCGCTGATTGAACCGTCGCTTGGCGCCGGGGAGTCATGGCGAGCGCACCAGCCCGCGCTCGCCGAGGACGGCGAACACGTGACTGACCACCGCGTCGCAGCGTGTACCGGCAAAACTGAACGTGCTCTGCAGATAGGGCCTTACCTCTTGGGCCAGCGATTCGCGCAGCATCATGCGGGCCCGCAGGAAGCGCGTCTTGACCACGTCACTACTAACGCCAAGGCAATAGGCCGTTTCCTCTACGCTCATGTCTTCGACGGCCCGCAGGATGAACACGCAGCGGTAGATCGGCGGCAACTTTTCTACCGCCAGCTGCAGCAGTTCCCGCACCTGACCGCGTTCGGCCATGGCTTCAGGTGATTCGTCGTCATCGGCGCGGAAGGACATCATGTTCTCCTGTAAGGGTCTGCCAGGAAGATCTTCTTCTTCGCCCCGGGCTTCCATCTGGAAGAGCCGGCGTCTCTTGCGCTGCGCAGTCAGGGCGACGTTGATGGCAATGCGCGCCAGCCAGGTGCTCAGTGCGGCCTCGCCGCGAAACGAATCCAGGCTGGTAAAGGCGCGCAGGTAGGTTTCCTGCACGACATCCTGGGCTTCGGCATCATCCGGGACCACGCCGCGCGCCGTGCGGAACAACAGGCGGTTGTTGCGCCGCATAATGACTTCGAAGGCAGACGCGGCGCCGGCGCGGGCGCTGGCAACCAGTTCGGCATCGCTGGTGGCATTGGCGCCAGACGGCGTGGGCGGCCTGGGATCCCGGTACTTTTCCATTTGGAGATCTGGCTCCTTGACCCGTTGCTGATCATTGGACGGCACAGCCGCAAGAAGGTGACAGGGCTGACACGGTGAAACGGTGACAGCGCAGCCGGCCGCAACCCATCGCCATGTGGCTGCGGCCTCGTGTCACCTTCCGGCGTCTGCGAACGTCTAACGACATATGCAACCGACAAAGGCGGGGCGACTGCGTCGCAGACATGTCGGTTGTTTCATTGCAGTTGCTGCATCTCATCCTGACAAGGACGACGATCATGAAAAAGCGACCCTCCGCACGGACCCCTGAAACGAAAGTGCAGCCGATACCGTTGCGGCAGCCGGCGATGCAGCGGATGCTGCGACGGAGGCTGGCCAATGCATTGATCACGGCAGTCGCGGTGGGAGCCGCCACGGCATGCGGCGGCGGTTCCGGCGGGGAAGGAACGGATGCGGCCAGCACGGAAGCGGCGCAGAAGGCCCTGGTCGAGCAGGGCAAGCAGATATTTCGCTTCGACACCTTCGGGGATGAAGCGAAGTGGACCGATACCCTGAAGATGCATGAAGTCATCGCCAGCTCGGTGGATCCCTTGACCGCATTTTCCGTCGGCCTCAAGGTCGATGCCGAGGCCTTGCCCGAAGCTGTCGTCAATGGCATACGCAATGGCACGATCGACCTCAAGAGCCCCGCTACGACGGTGGCGCTGCTGAAGCTGAACGCGGTCGTCGGCATCAAGGGAACCGTCGAGACCGTCAATGGGGTAGACAAGCTGACCCGCGTCGGCATTACCTGCGCGCTCTGTCATTCGACCGTGGACAACTCGTTCGCGCCGGGCATCGGCAAGCGGCTGGACGGATGGCCCAACCGGGATCTCAATCCCGGCGCGATCATCGCGCTGTCACCGGCCATTGACGAAGCCATGAAGAAGGTCCTCAACGCCTGGGGTGCGGGCAAGTACGACCCCCGCCACAATATCGACGGCCTCAGCAAGCCGGTCGTGATACCGCCCGCCTTCGGGCTGGCCGGCATTCATCGCATTACCGTTACCGGCGATGGCGAAGACGTCATGTACTGGAATCGGTATGTCGCGGTCTCCCAGATGGGCGGCCTCGGCTCCGTATCGGAGCCGCGCCTGAATATCTCCATCACCAACGGCTCGACCGACCTGGTCACCAGCAAGCTACCGGCACTGCAAGCGTATCAGCTATCCCTGGGCGCTCCGCCGCCACCGGCGGGCAGTTTCGACCCCGCGGCGGCACTGCGCGGCAAGACTCTGTTCGAAGGCGCCGGCCGGTGCGCCACCTGCCATAGCGGACCGGCATTTACCGACGCCAACTCACTGCTTCACCCGCCCGCCGACTCGATGGCGGAACCGGAGAGCCCAAGCTACGCCTCGCGCTCCGCGACCAAGCAATACCGGACTACGCCGCTGAAGGGGGCATGGCAGCACCCTCCCTATTTCCATGACGGCTCGGCGGCGACTTTGTCGGATGTGGTGACGACCTACAACACCAAGCGGGGGCTGGGGCTGAGCAGCCAGGATATTGCCGACCTGGCGGAGTATCTGAAGTCGCTGTGACGGTTGGCCAAGAGTATTCCGATGCGATCCTTGCTGCGATGCGGTCGGAAGCAGCTACCCGTGCCACGATACTGGACGTGCCGAGGCCAAGAAAAGCGATTTTCATGGAGCGTCCTCCTTGTTTAAGAAGGAGGACGATTGTTTCCTAAACAGACAAAAAGTTTTCACGTGATCGCCTTGAGGGCAACGGCCGCCACGGCTTGCATCGGTTCGCGGCTGCGCTCACCTGAACCGCCTGCGCATAGCCCGATGGCACGCAGCAAGGGTTTCCCAATGCCGCTGAATTCCGGTGGCATCCTTGTGATTTGATATTGGCGTCTACCTGGGGGCGCTGTGCAGCACGGCATTGCGCCGCGCATAGGCAAAGTAGATCACCAGGCCCAGCGCCAGCCACACCAGGAAGGCGGTCCAGGTCAGCGCCTGCAAGTGGGCCATCAGAAACAGGCAGAAGCCGATCGACAGCAGCGGCAC
>JABFVP010000333.1 GCA_013362725.1 Cupriavidus sp. | reverse complement strand
GCGTGAATCCGGCATGTTCGAGAAGCTGGAGGAATCGCATGCCGAAGCGCGCGCCCCCATCATGGAAGTGCTGCGCAACTACAAGAAGCAGCTGCTGATCGCGTTCGGCGCACGGCTGGGCGGCGACATTGCCTTCTACGTGTTCACGCTGTTCCTGCTGTATTTCGTGCCGACCAAGCTGGGCCTGCCCAAGAGCATCGCGCTCAATGCCGTGCTGCTCGGTGCGCTGGCGCAGATCCTGTTCATCCCGATCGCCGGCCTGCTGGCGGACCGCATCGGCCGCCGCCCGGTGCTGATGATCGGCGGCATCGGCGGCGCGGTGTGGGCGTTCGTGTTCTTTGCCCTGGTCAAGACCGGCAGCCCGGCGCTGATCATGCTGGCCTCGTTCGTCGGCATGGTGCTGGTGTCGTTCATGTTCTCGCCGCTGGCGTCGTTCCTGCCCGAGCTGTTCGCGACCCGGGTGCGCGTGACCGGCGCCTCGCTGGGCTTCCAGTTCGCCGGCGTGTTCGGCGGCGCGCTGGCCCCGCTGATCGCCGTGGGCCTGCTCGACCGCTTCGGCAGCACCATGCCGGTGGCGCTCTACCTGGCGGCGGTGTGCGCGCTGATCGCGGTGGCGGCGTTCGCGGCGCGTGAAACCGCGCGCATGCACCTGTCCGACGCGGACCGCTGAAGCGCGGCCGCTCTCCTTGTCCTTACAACACAACCGTACCGTGAAACAGTTCGACCTCATCATCCGCAACGGCACCGTGGTGACCGCCAGCGACACCATGCAATGCGATATCGGCATCGCCGGCGGCCGCATCGTGCAGCTTGGCCATGACCTGGGCGATGCCACGCAGGTCATCGACGCCGGCGGCAAGCTGGTGCTGCCCGGCGGCGTCGACGCGCACTGCCACCTCGACCAGCCGATGCCGGACGGCCTGCGCATGGCCGACGACTTCCGCACCGGCTCGGTCTCGGCGGCGTGCGGCGGCACCACCACGGTGATCCCGTTCGCGGCGCAGGAAAAGGGCCATTCGCTGCGCGCCGCGGTGGCCGACTACCATCGCCGCGCCGGCGGCAAGTCGGTGGTCGACTATGCCTTCCACCTCATCGTGGCCGACCCGACCGAGGCGGTGCTGAACGACGAGTTGCCGGGCCTGATCCGCGAAGGCTATTCGTCGTTCAAGATCTACATGACCTACGACGACCTCAAGCTCAACGACCGCGAGATTCTCGAGGTGCTGTCGGTGGCGCGCCAGGAAGGCGCGCTGGTGATGGTGCATGCCGAGAACTCGGACTGCATCGCCTGGCTGACCGACAAGCTCCAGGCCGCCGGCAATACCGCGCCGAAGTTCCACGCGCTGGCGCGGCCGATGGCGATCGAGCGCGAGGCCACGCACCGCGCCATCACCTTCTCCGAGCTGGTCGACGTGCCGATCCTGATCGTCCATGTCTCGGGCAAGGAAGCGGTCGAGCAGATCCGCTGGGCGCGCAACCGCGGCATGAAGATCTTTGCCGAGACCTGCCCGCAGTACCTGTTCCTGACCGCCGAAGACCTCGACCAGCCCGGCTACCACGGCGCCAAGTGCGTGTGCAGCCCGCCGCCGCGCGACCGCAGCAACCAGCAGGTGATCTGGGACGGCCTGGCCGACGGCCTCTTCACCATTTTCTCGTCCGACCATGCACCGTTCCGCTACGAAGACGCGCAGGGCAAGAAGCCCGGCGGCCAGGAAGTCCCGTTCCAGTACATCCCCAACGGCATCCCCGGACTCGAGACGCGGCTGCCGCTGCTGTTCTCGGCAGGCGTGGTGGGCGGCCGCATCTCGGTCAACCAGTTCGTCGCGCTGACCTCGACCAACCCGGCCAAGCTTTACGGCCTGCATCCGCGCAAGGGCACCATCGCCATCGGCGCCGATGCCGACCTGGCAATCTGGGATCCGCAGCGCGAAGTGACGATCCGCAACGAGGAACTGCACCATGCCGTCGACTACACCCCCTACGAGGGCCTGCGCGTGACCGGCTGGCCGGTGACCACGCTGGTGCGCGGCAAGGTGGTGGCGCACGAGGGCGAGGTCATGGCCGACGCCGGCCACGGCGAGTTCCTGCCATGCGGCCTGCCCGAAATGGCGCGGCCGCGCTACCGCACCTCGGGCGGCAGCCTGTGAGCGCCGCCTTGCGCGATCGATAGCTTGACCGACACTGTAGACATGGAACTGACCAATCGCCTGGACGCCGCCACCATCGCCGCCCGCGTCGCCGCCGGGCGCCTCGATCCCGCCGAGGTGGCCGCGGCGTTCCAGGCCCGTATCGCGGCGCGCAACGAGCAGCTCAACGCCGTCTTCGAACAACGCCAGGAGCTGGTCGATGCCGACCTGGCGCAACTGCGCGCGCGCCTGGCGCAGGGCGAGCGCCCGCTGCTGGCGGGCGTGCCGGTGATCGTCAAGGACGTGATCTGGAGCCAGGGACGGCGCGTGACGCAGGGCTCGCAGCTGTACCGCGACTTCATCGCGCCGGCCGACGCGATCGCGGTCGAACGGCTGCGCCGCGCCGGCGCGATCGTGCTCGGCATGGGCAACACCTCGGAGTTCGCCTGCAAGGGGCTGACCACCAACAAGGTCTATGGCCTGACGCGCCATCCGCTCGATGCCACGCTGACCGCGGGCGGCTCGTCGGGCGGCTGCGCGGTGGCGGTGGCGGCCGGCATGGCGCCGCTGGCGCTGGGCACCGATGGCGGCGGCTCCAGCC
>JABFVP010000572.1 GCA_013362725.1 Cupriavidus sp. | reverse complement strand
GCTGGTGCTTGCGCCCGGCGAGCGCTTTGCGCGCGAGGCGCTCGCCACGCACGCGGTCTACGCCCCGGAGATGCGCCACCCGGTGGAAGTCGCCGCGACCGAGGAGGCCCACCTGGTCGCCTGGCTGTCCCGGCGCCTGGGCACGTCGCTGCAGGTCCCCGACCTGCGCGCGCAGGGCTTCCACCTCATTGGCGGCCGGCTGGGCGTGGCCGAGGGCGGACCGTCGGCGATCCTGATGTATGAGGCCGACGACGGCACGCGCCTGTCGCTGCAGCTGCGGCGCATGGCGCAGGGCACGCCGGATACCGGCTTCCGTGTCGAGCGCATGACAGGCGAGGGCGGCGCGCGCTGGCGAACGCCGGGCCGCGACCCGATGATGGCGTTCTACTGGATCGACCGCGACCTGGGCTTTGCGCTGGCGGGGCCGCTGGAACGCGCCCGGCTGCTGACACTGGCGCAGGTGGTGTACCAGCAATACCAGGGCGGATAACGCACCTGCACCCCGCTTGCGGCACATTGGCAGGCGCACGCCTGCGTCATTTCGACGCCATCACAAAAAACTGTCAGGACTGGCCCGCACTCCACGACCAAGCCCGGAGTCCAACCCTGCAAGCACGCGGCGCCGCCGGCGCCGGCACCATCAGGCAAGCGAGGAAAACCATGCTGATTCCTTCCCCCAACTGGCTGCGCGGCGGCGACATTGCCGCCAGCGAGATCACGCCGCGCCATGTCTTCGAAGCGCGACGCCGCATGCTGGCGCTCGCTGCCGCCGGTGCCGCCGGCAGCACGCTGGCGCCGTGGTTCGCGCGCCAGGCCTTCGCCCAAGGGCAGCATGGCGCGCGGCTGCCCGCCACGCCCAACAACGCTTACGTCATCACCGAGAAGCGCACGCCGTACGAAGAGGTGACCACCTACAACAACTTCTACGAATTCGGCACTGACAAGTCCGACCCGGCGCGCCACGCCGGCACGCTGCGTCCACGTCCTTGGCAGGTGGCGGTCGAGGGGCTGGTGAAGAAGCCGAAGGTCTATGACCTGGACGAGCTGGCGAAACTAGCGTCGATGGAGGAGCGCGTCTACCGGCTGCGCTGCGTCGAGGGCTGGTCGATGGTGATCCCGTGGATCGGCTATCCGCTGGCCGAGCTGATCCGCCGCGTCGAGCCACAACCGGGGGCGAAGTACGTGCAGTTCATCACGCTGGCCGACAAGAAACAGATGTCCGGCATCAGCAGCGGCGTGCTCGACTGGCCGTACAGCGAGGGCCTGCGCATGGACGAGGCCATGCATCCGCTGGCGTTGCTGACCTTCGGCCTGTACGGCGAGGTGCTGCCCAACCAGAACGGCGCGCCGGTGCGCATGGTGCTGCCGTGGAAATACGGCTTCAAGAGCGCCAAGTCGATCGTGAAGATCCGCTTTGTCGACAAGCAGCCGCCGACCAGCTGGAACCTGGCCGCGCCGCAGGAATACGGCTTCTATTCCAACGTGAACCCGGACGTTGACCATCCGCGCTGGAGCCAGGCCACCGAGCGCCGCATCGGCGAAGAGCGCGGCAGCGGCTTCGGCGCGTTGTTCGCGCCCAAGCGCAAGACCCTGCCGTTCAATGGCTATGGCCAGCAGGTGGCGGCGCTGTACCAGGGCATGGACCTGAAGAAGTTCTTCTGATGCAAGGCGAGCGCATGGCTACCTCATCTTCCAGCGCCGCGGCTGCCGCCACGGTGCGCAAGCCGGCGGGCCTCGCCACGCTGCCCCCGCAGCGCGTGCGCGTGCTGAAGTTCGCGCTCTGGCTGCTGGCATTGCTGCCTTTCGTGCGGTTGCTGTACCTGGGCGCGACCGAACAGTTCGGCGCCAACCCGCTCGAGTTCGTCACACGTTCGACCGGCACCTGGACCCTGGTGATGCTGTGCCTGACGCTGACCATCACGCCGCTGCGCCGACTTACCGGGTGGAACTGGCTGATCAAGATGCGCCGCATGCTGGGGTTGTTCGCGTTCTTCTATGCCGTGCAGCACTTCCTGCTGTGGATCGGCGTGGACCGCGGCTTCGACCTGGCCTACATGATCAAGGACGTGTACAAGCGGCCCTTCATCACGGTCGGTTTCACTGCCTTCATGCTGATGGTGCCGCTGGCGCTGACCTCGACCAACGGCATGGTGCGGCGCCTCGGCGGCAAGCGCTGGCAGGCGCTGCACCGGCTGGTCTATGCCATCGCGGTGCTGGCCATCCTGCACTACTGGTGGCACAAGGCGGGCAAGAACGACTTCGGCGAAGTCTCGATCTACGCCGCCGTGGTGTTCGTGCTGCTGGGGATGCGGGTGTGGTGGCGGCTGCGCAAGCCAGCCGCGGCGACGCGCCAGCCCGCCGCATAAGCAGCGGCGGGCCGGGCCTGTCGGGACTCAGTCCTGCAGCAGGCGCTCGTCGCGGAACAGGTCTTCGACCAGCTCGCGCTCGCGCACCAGGTGCATCTTGTCGCCATCGACCATCACTTCGGCGGCGCGCGGGCGGGTGTTGTAGTTGGAGCTCATGGTGAAGCCGTAGGCACCGGCCGACATCACCGACAGCAGGTCGCCAGGCTGCACCGCCAGCGCGCGGTCGCGCCCGAGCCAGTCACCCGATTCGCACACCGGGCCGACGATGTCGTAGGTCACGGCCGCGCCATCGCGCAGCGCCACCGGCTCGATGCGGTGATAGGCCTCGTACATGGCCGGGCGCGCCAGGTCGTTCATGGCCGCGTCGACGATGCAGAAGTTCTTGGCAGCGCCCGGCTTGAGGAACTCCACCTGCGTCAGCAGCACGCCGGCGTTGCCGACCAGCGAGCGGCCCGGCTCGAACAGCACCTCGCGATGGCCATGGCCGCGTGCGGCGACGCGCTCCAGCAGCGTGGTGGCGAAGCCGGTGATGTCCGGCGGGGTCTCGTCGGTGTAGGTAATGCCCAGGCCGCCGCCCACGTCGATGTGTTCCAGGCTGATGCCTTCGCGCTCGAGCGCCTCGACCACGTCCAGCACCTTGTCCAGCGCTTCCAGGTAGGGTGCGACCTCGGTGATTTGCGAACCGATATGGCAGTCGATTCCGGTCACGGCCAGGTGCGGCAGCGCCGCGGCGGCGCGGTAGGTCGGCAGCACGTCTTCGAAGGCGATGCCGAATTTGTTGCCCTTCAGGCCGGTGGAGATATAGGGATGGGTTTTGGCGTCGACGTCGGGGTTGATGCGCAGCGACACGCGCGCACGCTTGCCGACGCGGCCGGCCACTTCGTTCAGGCGGTCCAGCTCGGGGATCGACTCGACGTTGAAGCAGCGCACGTCCTGCGCCAGCGCCAGTTCCATTTCGGCCGCGCTCTTGCCCACGCCCGAGAACACCACCTTGCGCGGATCGCCGCCGGCGGCCAGCACGCGCTTGAGCTCGCCGCCCGAGACGATGTCGAAACCCGCGCCCAGGCGGGCGAACACCTGCAGCACCGCCAGGTTGGAGTTGGCCTTCATCGCGTACTGGACCTGCGCCTTGCGGCCCGCGCAGGCGGCGGCGTAGGCCTGGTACGCGGCGGTCAGCGCCGCGCGCGAATAGACGTAGGTCGGCGTGCCGAATTCGGCGGCGATGCGCGCCAGCGGCACTTGCTCGGCGGCAAGCGCGCCGTCCTGGCGATGGAAGAATGCGGTCATGGTTATCGGGTGGTGGGGGCGGCGGGGGACGATGCCGGTGCCGGCGTGGCCGGTGCAGGCGGCACGGCATCGGCACGGCCCAGGCCCGGATCCGGCACGGCCGGCGGGGTCGGCTCGGCTGGCACCTTAGGCAGGGTCAGCGGCCCGCGGATACCGCATCCGCCCAGCAGGGGCATCGCAAGGGCGGCGGCAAACGCCGATACAATCGCAACACGACGCAGCATCGGGTCGTCCTTTTGGCTTGTTGGCAAGGCGTTGGATGGCCCGGCGCGATGGCCAGTCATCCGGAGGATTCTTAACAAAAAAAGCCGTTCGCGCCACGTACGCCCGGTCCGGGCAGCGGCGGCAACGGCGGTCTCGGAGTTTAGCATGCCCCCCTTGAGCGAAAGCGAGTTCCTGGCCCTGGCCACGCGCGAGCTGGACCGCATCGAAGCCGCGGTCGAGGCGGCCGCCGACGCGGCCGACGCCGACATTGAAATCAGCCGCACCGGCAACGTGATGGAACTGGAATTCGAGAACGGCTCCAAGATCATCATCAACAGCCAGGCGCCGATGCAGGAACTGTGGGTGGCGGCGCGCGCGGGCGGTTTCCACTTCCGCCGCGAGGGCGAGCGCTGGGTCGATACGCGCAACGGCGGTGAACTGTACGCGGCGCTGTCGGGCTATGTCAGCGAGCAGGCGGGCGCCAGCCTCAGCCTGCACTGACACCGGCGCGGGAGCCCCTGGAGCGCAAAAAGAAAAGCCGGCCTCGCGTGCCGGCTTTCTGCTGCCTGGCGAGCGCGCTCAGGCGCCGCCGAACATCTCCAGGATCTTGCGTTTCTCGGATTCGGTCTCGACCGACGGAGTCGTGGATTCCTCCGGCTTGCCGGGCCACGGATCGCCCAGGCCCACCGACGCCACGCCGGCGCCGCCGGCGTTCTCTTCGAAGATCCAGTCGCCGCCCACCATCAGCACGCCTTCGGGCGCGGGCCGTTCCGGAGACTCCGGCACGCCCTTGAGCGCCTTGCTCATGTACCCGACCCAGATTGGTAGCGCCAGGCCGCCGCCGGTCTCGCGCACGCCCAGGCTCTTGGGCTGGTCGTAGCCCATCCAGGCGATCGCCACCAGGTTGGGGGTATAGCCGGCGAACCAGGCATCGACAGCGTCGTTGGTAGTGCCGGTCTTGCCGGCCAGGTCGTTGCGGCCCAGGCGCTGCTTGGCGCTGTTGGCGGTGCCGTAGCGCACCACGTCGCGCAGCATGGTATCGGCGATAAAGGCGGTGCGTGCGTCGAGCACGCGCACGGCGTCGCTGCCGGCGCGCTGCGGATGGGTTTCGGAGATCACGTTGCCGCGCGCGTCGACCACCTTCTGGATCAGATAGGGGTTGACGCGATAGCCGCCGTTGGCGAACACCGAGTAGGCGCCGGCCATCTGCAGCGGCGTCACTGCGCCCGAACCCAGCGCCATCGGCAGGTAGGCGGGGTGCTTGTCGGCCTCGAAGCCGAAGCGGGTGATGTAGTCCTGCGCGTACTGCGTGCCGATCGCGCGCAGGATCCGCACCGAGACCAGGTTCTTTGACTTGGCCAGCGCGCGGCGCATGGTCATCGGGCCCTCGAAGCGGCCATCGTAGTTCTTCGGTTCCCACACCTGGCCGCCGGTATCGGGGCCGATCGTCAGCGGCGCGTCGTTGATCACGGTGGCCGGCGAGAAGCCCTTTTCCAGCGCCGCCGAGTAGATGAACGGCTTGAAGCTGGAGCCGGGCTGGCGCCAGGCCTGGGTCACGCGGTTGAACTTGTTGCGGTTGAAGTCGAAGCCGCCCACCATCGAGCGGATCTCGCCATCCTGCGGGTTGATCGACACGAATGCCGCGGCAACTTCCGGCAACTGCGTCACCGACCAGTTGCTTTTCTCGTCCTGCGTCACGCGGATCACCGCGCCCGGGCGCATCTTCATCTTGGGCTGCGCGTTGGCCGACAGCGACGGCGAGATAAAGCGCAGCGCCGCGCCTTCGATGGTAGCGACTTCGCCGGACAGCAGCGTCGCCTTGACCTGCTTGGGCGACACGCTGGTGACCACGGCAGAGCGCAGGTCGCCGCTGCCGGGGTGCTCGACCAGCGCATCGTCGATGGCCAGCTCGCGCTCGGCCGGATCGGACGGCAGGTCGATGAAGGCTTCGGGGCCGCGGTAGCCGTGCTTGCGCTCGTAGTTCATGATGCCGCTGCGCACGGCTTCATAGGCGGCGTCCTGGTCGGTCTTGGTCAGCGTGGTGTAGACCGTCAGGCCGCGCGTGTAGGTTTCCTCGCGGTACTGCGCGTACATCAGCTGGCGCACGATCTCGGCGACGTATTCGGCGTGCGTGGAAAATTCGTTGCCCTCGGTGCGCACCTTCAGCTCGGCCTGCACGGCCTGGTCGTACTGCTCGGGCGTGATGTAGCGCAGGTCGCGCATGCGCTGCAGGATGTACTCCTGACGCACCTTGGCGCGGCGCGGGTTGACCACCGGGTTGTACGCCGACGGCGCCTTCGGCAGACCGGCCAGCATCGCCGCCTCGGCCGGCGTCACATCGCGCACCGACTTGCCGAAGTACACGCGCGCGGCGCTGTCGAAGCCGTAGGCACGCTGGCCCAGGTAGATCTGGTTCATGTACAGCTCGAGGATCTGGTCCTTGCTCAGGTTGGCCTCGATCTTGTACGCCAGCAGCATCTCGTAGATCTTGCGGGTGTAGGTCTTCTCGCTCGACAGAAAGAAGTTGCGCGCCACCTGCATGGTGATGGTGGAGGCGCCCTGCGACAGCCCGCCGCGCAGGTTGGCCAGGCCGGCTCGCATCACGCCGATGAAGTCGACGCCGCCGTGCTCGTAGAAGCGGTCGTCCTCGATCGCCAGCACGGCCTTTTTCATCACGTCCGGGATTTCTGCGATGGGCACGAAGTTGCGCCGCTCTTCGCCGAATTCGCCGATCAGCACATTGTCGGCGGTGTAGATCCGCAGCGGAATCTTGGGCCGGTAGTCGGTGATGGTGTCCAGCGACGGCAGGTTGGGTGCGGCCACCAGCAGCGCGTAGCCAAGCAGCAGCGCAATCACGACGGCACCGGCGACAAACAGTCCCACCGCCCAGAACATGAGCCGCGTCCAGATCGAACGGCGGGCAGGGTGGGGCGGCTTGTGTTGTGCTGTGGCCATAAGGGAAATACCTAGTCAGGGGTGCCCGCGATTATATCTTCCGGCATCGACCGGCCCGGGCGCACAGTGGCGGGGGCGCCGCTATCGCGCTGTTACAAGATGTAAGGCCGCGAATGCCGGCGCGCAGGGCGACGTTGGCGGTGACTACGGGGGGAAGCGCGCGGCACAGGCAGGCATGGAAGGGAACCCGACGACCGTGGGGTTTTGGCAACGGATTGATGAGGGCCTTCTCAAAAACAAGTTCGGCCCAGTTCGGCACGTTGCCACCGATGCCGGATTTTGTGAGAATCGGCCAACATAAAAAGCACACGTTTCATTCAAGAAACTAGGCTCGCCCAATTAGAGCATTCAAGCCAGGGGCGAGTTCAAACGTCAGGGGGTCACCTTGCGTCGGGGCATTTTGTCGGGGCTTCTGCGCCGGACTACGGTCGGCGTGGATATCGGGTCGTCCAGTGTCAAGGTAGTCGAGCTCTCCGTGGGGGGCAGCAGACAAGACTACCGGCTGGAAAAATGCGCCAGCGAACTGCTGGACCGCAATGCCGTTGCCGATGGCAACGTCATCAACATCGAGGCGGTCGGGATCGCGCTCAGGCGCGCGCTCGGCAAGGCCGGCATCCGCTCCAAGGACGTGGTGCTGGGCGTTCCCTCCATGCTGACCGAATCGCAGACGGTCAGCCTGCCGGACAACCTGTCCGAAGACGAACTCTATTCCCAGGTCGAATCCGAGGCGCACCGGCTCTATCCGCCGTCGCAGGCGGTCAACTTCGACTTCGCCGTGATCGGCCCCAGCGAGACCGAGGGCGGCATCGGCGTGCGCGTCACCGCTGCCAACAGCGACCGCGTGCAGGAACGCGTGACCGCGGCCGAAATGGCCGGCCTCAAGCCGCAAGTGATGGACGTCGAGGAGTACGCGGTGCAGCGCTCGATCGTGCAGATGCTGGGCGTGCCGCAGGAGATGTCCGAGGCCGACGCGCGCGCGCTGCCGGTGGTGGCGGTGGTCCACCTGGGCGGCAGCCGCTCCAAGGCCATCTTCTACCAGGGCTGGAAAGAACTCTACGAGCAACCGCTGAACAGCTACGGCGACCAGCTTACGCAAAGCGCAGCACGCATGTTCACGCTCGACGCGCTCAAGGCCGAGATCAAGAAGCGCAAGAACACGCTGCCCGAGGCCTGGCGCGCCCAGCTGCTCAAGCCTTCGCTCGATGCCCTGGCCATGGAGGTGCAGTCCGCCATCGGCAACTTCATCGCCAGTTCCAGCCTGGGCCGGGTCGACGAGATCCTGCTGTCCGGCGGGCATGCCTCGCTGTTCGGGGTGCAGGCGGCGATCCAGCACCAGACCAAGATCACCACCACGCTGGCGAATCCGTTCGCCAACATGGCGACCAATGCCAAGGTCAATGAGCGCTACCTGCAGCGCGACCTGCCGGCATATATCGTCAGTGTCGGCCTGGCCCTGCGCGGCCTGCAATAACGCACCGGAGGCAAGAGATGTCAACGAACACACTGCCTTCGGTCAACCTGCTGCCCTACCATGAAGCCCGCAAGGCGGCGCGGCGCAAGAAGGTCTACACCATGCTGGGCGCAGCGGCCGCCGCCGGCGCGGCCGTGGTGCTGCTGGGCGGCGTCTATATCGACGGGCGCATCGCGTCCGTGGTGGCGCTGAACCAGGTGCTGAGCGCGGAAAACGCCAGGCTCGACGGACAGATCCGCGAAGTCAACACGCTGAAGAAAGACATCGACGCGCTGCTGCAGCGCCAGAGGGCCGTCGAAAGCCTGCAGACCGAGCGCAACCGCCCGGTGCAGCTGCTCGAGGAACTGGTGCGGCAGGTGCCGGAAGGCGTCTACCTGACCAGCCTGAAGCAGGCCGGCGAGGCCTTCACCATCGCCGGCGTGGCGCAGTCCAACGAACGCATTTCGGAGCTGCTGCGCAACCTGGGCGGAGTGGCCTGGCTCGACAAGGCGGAGCTGGTCGAATCCAAGGCGGTCACCATGACCAACAACCTGCGCGAGCAGCGCCGGCTGTTCGATTTCTCGATGCGCTTCGCGTACCGCGCGCCGGAGGCCGCGGCCGACGGCAAGAAGGCCGCCGCGGGCGCTTCGGCGCCATCCGCCGCTCCCGCCACCGCACCTGCACCTGCCCCTGCGGCCGGAAAGGCCTGACCATGGCGCTCAATACCGAAATCAACCTGGCTGACCTGACCAGCCAGTTTCGCGGGCTCAACCTGAACGAGCCTGAGACCTGGCCGGCCGCGCCGCGCGTGCTGTTCGCTGCCCTGGCCGCGGCGGTGGTGCTGCTGCTGGGCTGGCAGTTCTACTGGAGCGCAAAGTTCGACGAACTCGAGCGCCAGCGCCAGGAGCAGGAAAGCCTGAAGCAGGCGTACCAGTCCAAGGTGGCGCAGGTGGCCAATCTCGAGGCGCTGCGCGAGCAGAAGAAGCAGGTCGAGCAGCGCGTGGCGCTGCTGGAGCGGCAGCTGCCCAACAAGACGGAAATGGATGCGCTGCTGGCCGACGTCAACCATGCCGGCGTGGCGCGCGGGCTTCAGTTCGAGCTGTTCAAGCCGCAGGCGGCGGTGATCAAGCCCTACTTCGCCGAGATCCCGGTAAACCTGCGCGTGACCGGGCGCTATCACGAGGTGGCGCAGTTCAACGCCGACGTCGCGGCGCTTTCGCGGATCGTGTCGATGCAGAACCTGCAGCTGGCCAATACCAAGGAAGGCGGGCTGTCGATGGAGGCGGTGGCAATGGCCTACCGGGCGCTCGACGCCGAAGAACAGGCGGCGCAACGCAAGGCCGCCGCGGCCGCTGCCGCCGCCAAGGCAGGAGGCGCGAAATGAGCCGCATCGTTCGAATCCGCGCGCTGGCATGGACCGCGTCGCGGCGCACGCTGGCTGCGGCGCTGGCGCTGGGCCTGCTCAGCGCTTGCGGCGCCAGCGACGAGGACGCGCTGCGCCAGTGGATGGCAGCCACCCGCAGCGCGCGTGCCAAGCCGCCCGAGCCCGTGCCCGATGCCCGGCCCTACGTGCCGCGCGAATACGCCGCGGCCAGTGCGCCCGAGCCGTTCGCGCAGGCCAAGATCGGCGAACTGAACAAGACCCTGGCGGATTCACCAGAAGCGGGCCGGCGCCGCGAGCCGCTGGAAGACTATCCGCTCGAAAACTTCAAGATGCTCGGGATGATGAAGAAGCAGGGGGAAACCTTCGGCATCGTCCGTGTTGATAACAAGATCCACCATGTGAAGGTGGGTCAGTATCTCGGCCAGAGCTATGGCCGGGTGGTCCGCATCACCGATCAGGAGATCGTGCTGCGCGAATTGGTCCGGGAGGGGGTATCCGAGTGGAAAGAGAAAATGACCAGCCTGAAGCTGGACGCGGCGGCATGACCCCCGCGCGCTGGTGTCGTGCGCGCGCGGGCGCCGTGATCAGGACCATGGCCACCGCGCTGGCGCTATGGCTTGCGCTTGGCGCACCGGAGGCGCTGGCACAGGGCAACCGCATCAAGTCGGTCGACGTCAGCACGAACGGGGAGCAGACCGTGCTGGTGGTCGAGCTGGAACGGCCGCTGGCGCAGAAGCCGGCGGACTTCACCACACAGAATCCGGCACGGCT
Organism: Cupriavidus sp.; assembly: GCA_013362725.1. Lineage (GTDB taxonomy): Bacteria > Pseudomonadota > Gammaproteobacteria > Burkholderiales > Burkholderiaceae > Cupriavidus. The sequence continues at coordinate 222 of JABFVP010000572.1, read as the reverse complement.
GGCGATCGATTTCTTCGATACCGGCTTTGCCGAGCGGCGCGCGCAATATGAATACGGCGGCAAGCTGGTCAAGGCCGCCAATGTGATGCAGATCGGCGACCGCACGCGCGTGATCCTCGACCTGACGCGCAGCGCCACCTATCGCACCGACCAGCGCGGCAATGTCTACGTGGTGTCGCTCGATAACGTGGCGCCGGCGGCCAAGAGCGCTGCGCCGACCTT
>JABFVP010000014.1 GCA_013362725.1 Cupriavidus sp. | reverse complement strand
GGATGCGCTGGTGGCCTACCGCACCTACCCGCATGTGGACATGGCCGAGACCGGCGCGCGCGCCGCGGCGCTGCTGCAGCGCCTGCTGGAACGCAAGGGGCCGCTGCACCGCGCGGTGCGGCGGCTGCCGTTCCTGATCCCGATCAACGGCATGTGCACGCTGCTGGAGCCGGCGCGCGCCATGTACGCGCTGTTGCAGCAGCGCGAGCACGGCGAAGTGGTGTCGCTGTCGTTCGCGCCGGGCTTTCCGGCAGCAGATTTTCCGGAATGCGGGCCGGTGATCTGGGGCTATGGCGAGGACGCCGGCGCGGCCGAAGCGGCGGTGCAGGCCTTGTACGACCGGATGCTGGCCGACGAGCCCGCCTGGGAGGTACCGTTCCTCTCGCCCGACGAGGCCGTGCGCGAAGCGATGCGGCTGGCCGCGGGGGCCACGCGCCCGGTGGTGATCGCCGACACGCAGGACAACCCCGGCGCCGGCGGCGATTCGAACACCATGGGCATGCTGCGCGCGCTGTTGCGCCACGGCGCGCGGCAGGCGGCGATCGGGCTGATCTGGGACCCGGCCGCGGCGGCCGAGGCGCACCGTGCGGGCGTGGGTGCGACCATCGAGGTGGCGCTCGGCGGCGTATCGGGGGTGCCCGGCGATGCGCCGCTGCAGGGCCGCTTCGAGGTGCTGAAGCTGTCCGATGGCGTATGCCGCTACGGCGGGCCGATGATGCACGGCATGCTGGCCGATGTCGGCCCGGTGGCACTGTTGCGCATCGACGAAGTGCAGGTGGTGGTCAGTGCCGGCAAGGCCCAGATGCTCGACCGCAACCTGTTCCGCGTGGGCGGGGTCGAGCCCGAGGCGATGAAGATCCTGGTCAACAAGAGCTCGGTGCACTTCCGCGCCGATTTCCAGGGCATCGCGCATGCCGTGCTGGTGGCCAAGGCGCCGGGCCCGATGACGGCCGATCCCGCGGACCTGCCCTGGACCAGTCTGGCCCCGGGCATCCGGCTCAAGCCGATGGGCAGGCCTTTCCAGCCCGGATGAGGGCGGCAGCGGCGCGCGGTCTGCTATGCCTCGCGCCGCGCCAGCGCCAGGAAGGTGCCCAGCCCCACCATCGTGACACCCGAGGCACGGGTCATCAGCCGCGCGCGTGCCGCGCTCGCGGCCCCCGACCTGAGCAGGCGATGCGCGGCAAACACCACCACCACATCCACCAGCGTGTTGAGCGCGACGCAGATGCAGCCCAGCAGCACCAGCTGCGACACGGCCGCTGCGCCGGGCGCGACGAACTGCGGCAGGAACGCCAGGAAGAACAGCGCGGTCTTGACGTTCAGGACCTCGACCAGCACGCCTTCGACCAGCGCGCGGCGCGCGCCGCGCGACGGCACGGCCGCGACCGTGGCGGGCGGGCCCTTGCGCACCAGCATGCGCACGCCCAGGTACACCAGGTAGGCCGCCCCCAGGTACTTGAGCACGCTGAACGCCACCGCGGACTGGGCGATGACCAGCGACAGGCCCGCAGCCGCGGCCAGCACGTGCAGCAATCCGCCCAGGCCGGTGCCCAGGCATGAGGCCAGGCCCTCGGACCGTCCGCCGGCCACCGTTCGCGCGACGACATAGGCGATGGCCGGGCCCGGGGTGATGGCAAGCACGACTGCGGCGACCAGGAAGGGGATCAGCGACATGGTTCGGGGTTCCTTGTTGATCAGGCAGGGTTGCGGCTGCGCCCGCGTGGATTGCGGCGAAGCCGGATCAGACCGCGTTGCGCATCGACTGCGCCAGTTCCGTGCGGCCGCGCGCCTCGAGTGCGTCGACCACGCCAAGGCGGTCGCGCGTGTCCTTGTTCTGGCTGAGCTTGCGCTTGCCGACCAGCGACGTCACGGCGATCTCGAGGCCGACGATGGCGCGCAGCATGGCGTCGAGGTAGTCGGGCGGGGCGTCGCCCATCTTCCACGGCCGGGCCTCGGTGGCCTCGTGCCGCCGCGTCAGGCGCGCGACCAGGCCGCGCACGAAGCGCTCGTCGTCGCGCACGGTGAGCGTGCCGTGCGCGTGCACCACCTCGTAGTTCCAGGTCGGCACCTGGCGGTGCGTCTCGTGCTTGCCCGGGTACCAGTTCGGCGAGACATAGGCCTCGGCGCCGCGGAACACCACCATCACCGGCGTGCCGGTCGGGCATCGCTGCCAGACCGGGTTGGCCCGCGCCACATGCGCGGTGAGCACGCCGCGGGCGCCGGCGCCGGGGTCGAATTCGAACGGCAGATGGTCCGCATCCAGGCCATGCTGCCCGTGTGTGACCAGCATGCCAAGCGGATGCGCGTGGATGATGCCGGCGAGGGCGTCGGGCCGGGACTCGGCGAAATGGTCGGGGACGTACATCGTGGGGGCTCTGGGCGATTGATGTTCGATACTGTCGCCGACAACTGGCACAATCGGAAGGTCCAGTTTCCGGGATTTTTAATGGGCCAGTTCGACCAGTCCGCCGGCAAGCAGTCCGGCGCCACGGGCGCGGGACGCCGCATCTATGACCTGCTGCGCGCGCAGATCGCCGACGGCACGCTGCCGCCGGGCGCCCCGGCGCCGTCCACGCGCGGCCTGGCGGCCGAGCTGGGGGTATCGCGCACCACCGTGACCGCCGCCTATGAACAGCTGGCGGCCGAGGGTTTCCTGGTCACGGCGAGAGGGCGGGCGGCCCGCATTGCCAGCCCGCTGGCTACGCCGCCGGCCCGGACGCATGCCGCACGGCGCGCCACGGTACCGGCGCTGTCGCAGTTCGGCCGCCGCGT
>JABFVP010000159.1 GCA_013362725.1 Cupriavidus sp. | reverse complement strand
GCGGCCAGCGCCGGGGTGGCGGCAATGCGCAGCGGCCGGCCATCGCCGCGCGCCAGCGCCGCGGCGCGCGTGCGGATTCGCTGCATGCCAGCCAGCGTCTGCTCGACCTCGTCGTAGAGCAGGAAGCCCTGCTCGGTCGGGCTGACGCGCGGGCCGCTGCGGGTGAACAGGGCGAAACCGAGCTCGGCCTCAAGTTCCTGGATCAGCCGTGTGATCGCTGGCTGCGAGCGGCCAAGCAGCCGCCCGGCGGCGGTGACGCTACCGGTGGTGACGACTGCGGCGAAGGCTTCCAACTGCCGGATTTCCATGGGGACGCGAGATCGGGAGGCGTTGTATGTCTAAACTGGATTCTGATGCCTCCAACATGCAAATTGCAAATACTATTTCGGGATAAGTTCATGCGCCGCCTATGATGTAGCGATGCCGGGCGCACACCGGCGCCAGATCGGGACGGACGTGTTGGCCGGGATTCGTGGAAGTCAGGCAAGAGGGAGGCCGTGGCAACGGCTCGGGTTCGCCGTGGTCTGGGTGCTGGCTGCGGCACTGGCGGCGAGCCTGCCGGCCCGCGCGGCGGATTCGCTGCGCGTCGGTTCCAAGCGCTTTACCGAGTCGTACATCCTTGGAGAACTGCTGAGCCAGGCCGCCGGGCCGCCCGGCACCGCGCAGCACCAGCCCGGCCTGGGCAATACCGCGATCGTGTTCGCGGCGCTGAAGGCCGGCAGCATCGATCTCTACGCCGACTACACCGGCACGCTGGCCGCCGAAATCCTCAAGCTGCCACCCGGCGCGGGGCTAGACCAGATCCGGCGCGCGCTGGCGCCGCTGGGGCTGGGTGCGGCGATTCCGCTGGGATTCGAGAACACTTATGCGCTGGCCGTGTCCGATGCGCGCGCAGGGTCGTTGCGGCGGTTGAGCGATCTAGCGGCGCAGCCCGGGCTCAGGCTCGGGCTGTCGCACGAGTTCCTGGGCCGCGTCGATGGCTGGCCGGGGCTGGCCAGTCGCTATGGCTTGCCGCAACGCCCGCTCGGGCTAGACCACGGCGTTGCCTACGAGGCGCTGGCGGCAGGGCAGGTCGACGCCATCGACATCTATTCCACCGACGCCAAGATCCACAAGTACCGGCTGCGCGTGCTGACGGACGACCGGCATTACTTTCCGCGCTACGACGCCGTGGTGGTCTACCGGCTCGACGTGCCGCAGCGCTTCCCGCAGGCGTGGCAGGCGCTGCAGCGGCTGGCCGGGCGCGTCAGCGCCGACGACATGATCGCCATGAACGCGGCGGCAGAGCTCGATGGCCAGCCGTACGCCGCGATCGCGCGCGCCTGCCTGGACGGAGGCGAAGCGCAGGCCGCAAATGTCGCCAACGCACAGCAGAGTCGGCTGCTGGCCGCGCTGTTCGGCCCCGACACCGCGCGGCTGGCGCGGCGGCATGTCGGGCTGGTCGCGGGCGCGGTCGGTGCCGCGACGCTGGTGGGCGTGCCGCTGGGGATGCTGGCGGCGCGGCGCCGGCGCACCGGCCAGGCGGTTCTGGGCGCGGTCAGCGTGCTGCAGACGGTGCCGTCGCTGGCCTGGCTGGCGATGCTGATCCCGCTGCTGGGGCGCATCGGCGTATGGCCGGCGATGGTGGCGCTGTTTCTCTATGCGCTGCTGCCGATCGTGCGCAATACCGCCACCGGGCTGGAGCAGGTGCCGCAGGGCATGCGTGATGCGGCGCGCGCGCTGGGGCTGCGCGGCGCGCAGGTGCTGCGCTACGTGGAGCTGCCGCTGGCGTTGCCGGTGCTGCTGGCGGGCGTCAAGACCGCGGCCATCATCAGCGTGGGCACGGCCACCATCGCGGCATTCGTCGGCGCCGGCGGTTTCGGCGAGCGCATCGCCACCGGGCTGGCGCTGAACGACACCACGCTGCTGCTCGCCGGCGCGATCCCGGCGGCGGTGCTGGCGCTGGTGGTGCAGGCCGGGTTCGAGGCGCTGGAGTGGGCGCTGCGCCGCCGGCGGGATGCGCGTTAGGGCAGGTGAATCACCAATTGGGTACTCCCTCTCCCGCTTGCGGGAGAGGGGAGCAAACCGGCGGCATGCATTGGTCTGTTGCACATGCTAGCCCTTCTGCGCTGAAATCAGCCGCCCCAACGTGGCGATCGCTGCTTCCGCCTCGTCATTCCACAAATGCCCATAGTTGAGCCGGATGCAGTTGCGATACCCCTGCCGCGCCGAGAAGATCGGTCCCGGCGCGATGCCGATGCCGGCTTCCAGCGCGGCATGGTGCAAGGCCAGCGCATCGAATCCCGCCGCGAATTCCACCCACAGGAAATACCCGCCCCCCGGCCGCGAGACCCGCACCTCGTCCGGGAAGTGCTGGCCGATCGCGTCGATCATCCGCCCCTGCTGCATCTCCAGCACGTGGCGCAGCTTGCGCAGGTGCTTGTCGTAGCCGCCGTGCTGCAGGTATTCGGCCAGCGCCACCTGCGCGGGCACGCCGGCCGATAGCGTGGTCATCAGCTTGAGCCGCTGGATCGCCTCGCCAAAGCGGCCCGGCGCGACCCAGCCGATGCGGAAGCCCGGCGCCAGCGTCTTGGAGAACGAGCTGCAATGCATCACCAGCCCCTGCGTATCGAAGGCCTTGGCCGGCAGCGGGCAGCGGTTGCCGAAGTAGAGCTCGCCATAGACGTCGTCCTCGATCAGCGGTACCTGGTGGCGCGCGAGCAAGGTCACCAGTGCCTTCTTCTTGTCCTCCGACATGCTGGCGCCGAGCGGATTCTGGAATTGCGTCATGAACCAGCACGCCTTGACCGGGTGGCGCGACAGCGCCGTGTCGAGCGCGCCCAGGTCGATGCCTTCGGCGGGGTCGACCGGGATCTCGACGGCCTTGAGCCGCAGCCGCTCCAGCGCCTGCAACGAGGCATAGAAGCCCGGCGATTCGATCGCGACCACGTCGCCCGGCTGGGTCACCGCCATCAGGCACAGGTTCAGCGCCTCGAGCGCGCCGTTGGTGACAACCAAGTCCTCGGCCGGCTGCGGCGCGCCCGCGCCCAGGTAGCGCAGTGCGATCTGGCGGCGCAGCGCGGCATTGCCGGGCGGCAGGTCGTTGACCGAGTACCACGGGTCGAGCGCGCGGCCGGCGCGCGCCAGCGACTTGCCCAGCCGCTCCCACGGGAACAGCTCGGGCGACGGAAAGGCCGAGCCGAACTGCACCAGGTCGCGGTCGCGCGCGCCTTCGAGCACGGCGAACACCAGCTTGGAAATGTCCACCTGCGTCGACACCTGCCGCGACGGGCGTGCCTGCGGCTGCGGCAGCTCGCGCCGCGCCGGCCCCGCCACGTAGTAGCCTGAGCGCTCGCGCGCCCGCACCAGTCCGCGCTCTTCCAGCCGGTAGTAGGCCTGGAACGCGGTCGACGGGCTGACGCCGTACTGCGCCACGGTCTTGCGGATCGATGGCAGTCGCGTGCCCGGGGGCAGGCTGCCGTTGCGGATATCGGCGGCCAGGGTTTCGGCGAGGGCTTCGTACCGTTTCATGGTGGGACAGTTGGGCGGCGGTGAGGGGATTATCGCCCGGGCGCAACCAACTGATACGTAATTTTTCCAGTTATCTGATGCTGGTATGGCTGACGGCGACGGACCATAATCAGCCTCTCGTCCATATACTCGTTGCCGTTGTGCCAGGAGATGCCATGAACCCGTTGAGGCTGTTGCGGACCGTGCTGTGGGGCTTCTTCGGCCTGCGCCAGGGCAGCGAGCACCAGCGCGACCTGGACCACCTGCGCCCGGTGCCGCTGATCGTGACCGGCGTCGCCGTCGCCGCCGGGCTGGTGGCCTGCCTGGTGCTGGCGGCCAACTGGGCCGTGTCGGCGGCATGAGCCAGGCCGTGTCCCGCGCGCTGCACCACCTTGCCTGCCTGGCGCTGGCGCTGCTGCTGCCCGCGGGCCTGGCGCACGCCGCCGGCGATGCGCCGCAGGTCGAGCGCGGCCGCTACCTGGCCCGCATCGCCAACTGCGCCGCCTGCCATACCAGCACCGGCGGCAAGCCCTTTGCCGGCGGGCTGCCGATACGCACCGCGGTCGGCACGCTCTATTCGACCAATATCACGCCCGATGCCGGCAGCGGCATCGGCGCCTACACGCTGGCCGAGTTCGACCGCGCCGTGCGCCACGGCGTGGCGCGCGACGGCAAGCGCCTGTATCCGGCGATGCCGTACCCGTCTTACGTGCGCCTGCGCAGCGACGACGTGGCGGCGCTGTACGCCTACCTGCGCGCCGAGGTGGCGCCGGTGGCGCAGCGCAATCCCGCGCCGCAGATGCGCTGGCCGTTCGGCATGCGCGGCCTGCTGGCGGTATGGAATGTACTGTTTCTCGATGACGACCCGGTCCGCAACGACCCGGCGCGCGACGCCGCCTGGAACCGCGGCGCCTACCTGGTGCAGGCGGTAGCGCATTGCGGCGCCTGCCATACGCCGCGCGGCATGCTGTTCGCCGAGAAGGGCCTGGACCAGCGCAGCCGGCATTTCCTGTCCGGCGCCAGCGTGGAAGGGTGGTCCGCCACCAACCTGACCGGCGACCAGGTCACCGGGCTGGGCGCCTGGTCGCGCGCGGACATCGCCGAATTCCTGCGCACCGGGCGCAATGCGCACGCGACCTCGTTCGGCCCGATGTCGACGGTGGTTTCCACCGCGACCCAGTACATGAGTCCGGCCGACCTCGACGCGGTCGCCGCCTACCTCAAGTCCTTGCCTGGTGCGCGCGGCGAAGACCAGCCGTTCCGGCACGATCCCGCCACCGCGCAGCAGCTGCGGCAGGGCCGCTTCGACCTGCCCGGCGCGCGCCAGTACGCGGTGTTCTGCATGCCTTGCCACGGTGCCGACGGCAAGGGCTTCGCCCGCGTATTCCCACCGCTGGCCGGCAACCCGACCGTGGCCGATCCGGATCCGGCATCGCTGGTCAACCTGCTGCTCGACGGCGCCGTGACCGCACGCGTGGTCACCGCGCCGTCGGACTACCACATGCCCGGCTATGGCTGGACCCTGGACGACCAGGAGCTGGCCAACGTGCTGAGCTTTATCCGCGGCAGCTGGGGCAACCGGGCCGCGCCGGTGCCGGAGGCCGACGTGGCCGCCCGCCGCAAGGCCCTTGCGGCGCAGCGCCGCACCAATGCCGAACCATGAGCCGCCGATGACGATTACGCGAAGAGACTTCCTCAATGGCGCTGCGCTCACCATTGCCGCGGGACTGGCGCCGGCGCAGTTGCTGCACGCGCAGCCGCGCGCGGGCGCGCCGTCCGCTGCCTATCCGCCAGCGCTGACCGGGCTGCGTGGCAACCATCCGGGCACCTACACGCTGGCGCACAGCCTGGCGCGGGAAGGCGCGAAGTATCCTACGGTGCTTGCGCGCGAAGCCTTCGACCTGGTGGTGATCGGCGGCGGCCTCAGCGGCCTGGCGGCGGCGTGGTTCTACCGCCGCCGCTTCGGTGCCAACCGCCGCATCCTGATCCTGGATAACCACGACGATTTCGGCGGCCACGCCAAGCGCAACGAGTTCACGGTGCGCGGCAAGCGGCTGGTGACCTATGGCGGCAGCGCCGAGATGCCGGCAAGCGCCGCGGGCGATGCCGCGGTGCGCGAGCTGCTGCTCGGGCTCGGGCTCGATGCCGCGCAGCCGCCCGCGGCCGTCGCCGCGGACCCGTATGCCGCGCTCGGCATGGGCCGCGCGGTGTTCGTCGACGCCGAGCACTTCGGGCGCGACCAGTGGGTGGCGGGCGATCCGTTCGGCGAAGCGATCGATGCGCGCAGCGGCGTGCGCGCGGGCGGTCCGTCGGATGGCCCCGATCCGGCGACGCTGTCGCGCTTTCTGGACAGCGCACCCTTGCCCGCGGCGGACCGCGCCGCACTGGCGCGGCTGGCCGCCGGCACCACCGATTACCTGCCGGCGCTGGCGGGCGCCGAACGCAGCGCGGCGCTGCGCACCATGCGCTACGCCGCCTTCCTGCGCGAACAGGCCGGCGTCGGCCTGGCCGGGCAGCGCTTCCTGCGCAGCCGCAGCCTCGATGCCTACGCGCTCGATGCCGACGGCATCTCGGTGGCCGACGCCATCGCCATCGGCCTGCCGGCAGGCGCCAACATGCCGGTGCCGGCGGGCAATGCGCGGCTCGGCAAGTCGCCCGCTTCGCGGCTGTGGTTTGCCGATGGCAATGCCTCGCTGGCGCGGCTGCTGGTGCAGAGCCTGATTCCGGGCGTGGCGCGCGTGGCCGCACCGGCGCAGGTGGTTTCGGCCGCGTTCGACTACAGCCGTCTGGACCGCGAAGGCGACCCGGTGCGCCTGCGCCTGAACAGCACCGCGATCGCGGTCGAGCCCGATGGCCCGATCACGCGCGTCACCTATGGCTTCAGCGGCAACCTGCATCGGGTCGAGGCGCGCCACGTGGTGCTGGCCGGCTACAACATGATGATCCCGTACCTGTTGCCATCGCTTCCGGCGCAGCAGAAGGCCACCCTGCACAACGAGGCCAAGGCGCCGCTGGTCTATACCAAGGTGGCGCTGGACCACTGGCAGGCGTTCGCGGCGCTGCGCACGCGCCGCATCCATGCGCCCGCCATGCCCTACACCGATCTCTGGCTGGAGCCGCCCGCAGGCCGGGAACCGTCCGACCCGGCGGTGCTGCACATGCTCTATGTGCCGACCGTGCCCGACAGCGGCATGCCCGCGCGCGACCGCTTCCGCGCCGGGCGCGCCTTGCTGCTGGGCACGCCGTTCGACGCGATGGAGCGCGACATCCGCGCGCAGCTCGACCGCATGCTGGGGCACCAGGGCTTTGCTTCGAAGGATGTCATCCGCGGCATTACCGTCAACCGCTGGGCGCACGGCTACAGCTACATGCCCGACAGCCTGGCCGGCGAGAACGTGGCGCCCGACGCCGCGTGGCCCGGGCTGGCCGGCGTCGGCAACATCAGCATCGCCAACAGCGACAATGCCGGCAGTCCGTCGCTGACGGCGGCGGTAGCGCAGGGCAAGCGCGCCGTCGAGCGGCTGCCCGGCTAGCGGCGGCTCAGCCCTGGCGCGGCGGCGTCAGCGCGTCGATCTCCGCATCCTTGGCCTCCCACTGGCGTGCCAGCCAGTGGTGGAATTCGGTGCGAAAGGCCTTGTCGCTGCCGTAGTCGGCGTTGCAGAAGGACGGTGGCACGGGCAGCTGGCGCATCCGCACCAGCACCGGCCCCGCGCGCCCGCAGGCCAGGTCCCAGAAGGGCGGCGCACCTTCGGGGTAGACGATGGTGACATCGATCAGCGAACGGAACTTGTCGCCCATCGCGTTCAGCGCCACCGCCAGCCCGCCCGCCTTGGGCTTGAGCAGGTGGCGGTAGGGAGAAGCCTGCGCGGCGTGCTTGGCCGCGCTAAAGCGCGTGCCTTCGGCAAACACCATCACGCTGGTCGGCACCAGCGAAAACTTGGCGCAGGCGCGTCGCGCGGTTTCCTGGTCCTGGCGCCGCAAGGCCGGATTGCGCCGCAGCTCGGCCTTGCCGTGGCGCTTCATGAACGGGAAGTCCAGCGCCCACCAGGCCAGGCCGATCACCGGCACATAGATCAGCTGCTGCTTCAGGAAAAACTTCAGCAGCGGGATGCGGCGGTTCAGCGCCCGCTGCAGCACGAAGATATCGGCCCACGACTGGTGGTTGCAGTTGACCAGGTACCAGTCGGCATAGCGCAGCCCCTCGTGGCCGCGGATGTCCCAGGGCTCGCGCTGGATCCACGCGAACCAGCCGGTGTTGCCGGAGATCCAGGCGGTGGCGATGCCGTTGAGCAGCGGGTCGATGCGGCGCCTGGCCGCGGCGAACGGCAGTGCCAGCTTCAGCAGCGCCAGCGGAAACAGCAGCGAGCACCAGAACAGCGTGCTGGCGATCAGCAGGGTCCAGCTGAGGATCCCGGTGACAAAGGCAAAGCGGCCGCGCGGCACCAGCGCGCGGCGGCGTGGCGGCACGGCGGGAGTGGCGGAGGTGGGCTGGCTGGCGTCGGTGGAAGCGGGGGAAGAAGAGGGCAACGTCGTCATGGGCGCCAGTTTGCAGGGAGGAAAGGAATTGGAGCTTGCGTTTGATCAATGCGGACGCTGGCTCGTGGGTATTTCAAGTTGACGCGTAATGCCTTCAGAACACCAGCGTCGCCGTGCCCATGAAGGTGTTGGTGCTCTTCAGCCGGTTCTTGCTCGCCACCGACGGCACCCAGCGCAGGCCCAGCGACAGCAGGCTTTTGGCGCCGATCCTGGTGTCGTAGGTGACGATCGGCCCCACCGCCCAGTCATGGCCGCGGAAGCCGTGCAGGCGGTCCGCCAGCGGCCCGCTGTCGTCGCCCAGTTGCTGCGTGGTGCCGGCGATCAAGCCCACGCCGGCGCCGTTGGCAAAGCGCTTGAGCAGCATCGTGTCGAGCGTGAGCAGCGGCGCGTTCTGGTAGTCGGTGGCGTGGTTGCGGGTGTAGAACTGGATGCCGGCAACGGCATCGAACTCGAGCCCGTGTTCGGGGAACAGTTTGGTGTAGGCCACCTGCGGAATGAAGGTCCAGTTGTTGAGGCTGGGATTGGCGAGGGCCTTGGCATCGTACTTGCCGGTCGGCGCCCACACGTTCAGGCTCAGCGCCACGTGTTCGGTCTTGGAAAAATGGTAGCCCGCGATAACCGGCGCGAACGAGATGTCGAACAGGTTCGAGGCGGTGTCCTGGGTACTGAGGCCGCGGCCGCCGACGGCAAGGTTGGCCGTGACCCTGGTCCACACATAGGGCAGCGTAAAGCTGGAGGCGAAGTTCCAGGCGCCGGTGTCGGTATCCCACACTTTCATCACCGTGGCCAGGGTGAAGGCGATCTTGCCGTCGATGCCGGCCGAGGCCTGGCCCGCGACCGGCACGGTGCGGCTGCCGCCGATCGAGCCGTCGAGGTAGATTTCGCCGACATTGACGATCAGCGCCGGTTCGGGCGACACCACCCCCGCGTTCGGAAGCACGCTGGTGCCGGTCACGGGGCGCCCCAGGGCGCCTTCGGTGGCGTGGGCACCGGCGCAGGCCAGCAGCAGCGCAGCAGTGATGACAAGCCGGTGTGCGAGAGTCTTGGACATGGGCATCGACATGAAGGACAGACCGTGCAGGCACGCGGCCGGCGCCTGCCACAATGAGACCTTGCGATGAAGCAGGGCGCGGCCGCCGCTTTTTCGACATTGCATACTAGCAGCAAACCCTCGCGTCACTGTTGGCGCGAAAACACGCAAAAAAAAGCAGGCAAAAACTTTCATCACGGCATCGCAAAGTTTTACTTCACAAGGCGGAAGCCGCCCGGCGATGATGCTTGCCGATGATTCGTCCCGCCATGACAAAACGCCTTGCCGCGCTGATCGGCGCACTGGCCGCGTGCTGGTGCTGCGGCGCATGGGCGCAGGCCGACGCGGCTGGCGCGCAGAAGCCGCTGTCGTTCCTCGACCCGCAAGACGGCGCGCTGGACATGAGCGATTTCCTGCTCAACCACAGCGGCGCGCTGCCCGTGCCCACCATCATCACCGAGCCCGCGGTCGGCTACGGCGCAGGCCTCGGGCTGATGTTCGTCTCGCAATCGATGGCCGATGCGGCCGCCAGCGCCAGGGCCCGCGGCAAAGGCCCGGCGCCGCCCAACATCACCGGCATCGGCGGCGCGTATACCGACAATGGCACCTGGGGCGCAGGCGTCGCGCATTTCCACACCTGGGACGGCGACCGCTACCGCTATCTCGGCGCCCTGGCCAAGGTCGATGCCAACCTCGACTATTACGGCCTGCGCGACCAGCCGCGTGCCTACGCACTGCGCGGGGTGTTCCTGGTGCAGCAGCTGCTGGCTCGCATCGCCGACACCCGCTGGTACGTGGGCCCGCGCTATGTGTATTTCGATTCGACCGCGACCTTCAAGTTTGGCGATGCCGGCGAGCTGGGCAGCTTCGAACGGACCCAGCGCATCGGCAAGGCCGGCCTGGTGATCGACTACGACTCGCGCGACAACATCTTCTACCCCAGTCGCGGCAGCTATGCCGAACTCGAGGCGCAGTTCGCGCGCGGCGGCTTCGGCAGTACCCAGTCGTTCAACATGTACAACGCCCGCGGCTTTACGTGGCTGCCGCTGGCGCGCACCGTGATCCTCGGCCTGCGCGCCGATACGCGCTTTTCCAGCGGCGACGTGCCGTTCTATGCGCAGCCCTACGTCGACCTGCGCGGCGTGCAGAAGGGGCGCTACCAGGACCGCAACGCGCTCGCGGCGGAAATGGAATGGCGCTGGGACGTGACCCCGCGCTGGTCGCTGCTGGGCTTCACCGGCGTCGGCAAGGCGTATGGGCGCTGGCACGATTTTTCCGATGCTTCGACCGTCTACAGCGTCGGCGCGGGTTTTCGCTACATGATCGCGCGCAAGCTGGGGGTGTCGATCGGCGTGGATGTGGCGCACAGCAAGGGCCAGAGCGCGTTCTATATCCAGGTGGGCAGCGCGTGGCGCTGAGCGAGGTGGGCAGCGCCTGGCGCTGAGGCGACAGCGGAATGAGAAAAAAACTTAATTCACTGCTGCCGGAAATCATAAAAAGCTGACTTCTGATTGCCGAACCCATCTGAGATCATTGTTTTCGCTGATCGGCACAGTGTTTGGCATACAGAGACATGGAATGAGCGGACCACGTG
>JABFVP010000695.1 GCA_013362725.1 Cupriavidus sp. | reverse complement strand
GCCGCCAGGCACCGGCATGCCGACGCGCTTTACTCCGTCGATACACCGGCCCTCTCCCCAACCCTCTCCCGCAAGCGGGAGAGGGAGCAAGCCAGCAGGCGATCAGGGCCGTGTAGCAGCTCCCCAGCAAAAAGGCCGGCATCAAGCCGGCCTTTTTGCTTCTTCCTGACATCAGGATTTCATTCCGCTTCCTCGATCCACGCTTGCTGGATCGCCTCCAGGATCTTCTCGCCCGAGCGCGCGGGATCGTCGGCGAAGCCGTCGAGTTCCAGCACCCAGCGGCGCAGGTCGGTAAAGCGCACGCCGGCCGGATCGACATCCGGGAACTTGTCGTACAGGGCTTCGGCGATGGCGTAGGTATCGGTCCACTTCATGGGCTTGTTCTCTGCTGAGGTCTGTGCCGGCCGCTCAGTGGCCTTCCTTGGCGTGGTTGATGGTGTACTTGGGAATCTCGACGGTCAGGTCTTCCTCGTCGACGATGGCCTGGCACGACAGGCGCGAATTCGGCTCCAGGCCCCAGGCCTTGTCGAGCAAATCCTCTTCCTTCTCCTCGGCCTCGTTGAGCGAGTCGAAGCCCTCGCGCACGATCACGTGGCAGGTGGTGCAGGCACAGGACTTCTCGCACGCGTGCTCGAGCTCGATGCCGTGGGAGAGCAGCGAATCCAGCACGCTGACGCCCTTCTCGGCCTCGATCACCTTCCCTTCCGGGCAGTATTCGACGTGGGGCAAAACAATGATCTGTGGCATGTCGTTTCCTGGGTTCTGTAGTGCGGTGAAGGCGCGGTGATCAGCCCAGCTCCTGCACCTTGCGCCCCGCCAGTGCGCTTTTGATCGAGCGGTCCATGCGGCGCGCCGCAAATTCGTCGGTACCGTGCGAGAGCCGCTCCACCGCGGCGCGGATGGCGAGATGGTCATCGCCGGTGGCGATCTCGCGCACCGTCGCCATCAGCGCTTCCACCGCGGCGCGCTCGTCGGCGGACAGCAGGTCGCCGTCGGTTTCCAGCGCACGCTGGGTGGCCTCGACCAGGCGGTCCGCTTCCACGCGTTCCTCGGCCAGCGCACGGCTCTTCATGTCGTGCTCGGCCTCGCGGAAGCTGTCCTGCAGCATGCGCGCGATATCGTCGTCGGCCAGCCCGTACGACGGCTTGACCGTGACCGACGCTTCCACGCCCGAGTGCGTCTCGCGCGCGGTCACCGACAGCAGCCCGTCGGCGTCGACCTGGTAGGTCACGCGGATGCGCGCCGCGCCCGCGACCATCGGCGGGATGCCGCGCAGCTCGAAGCGCGCCAGCGAACGGCAGTCGCTGGCCAGCTCGCGCTCGCCCTGCAGCACATGGATCGCCATCGCGGTCTGGCCATCCTTGAAGGTGGTGAATTCCTGCGCGCGCGCCACCGGGATGGTGCTGTTGCGCGGAATGATCTTCTCGACCAGGCCGCCCATGGTCTCGACGCCCAGCGACAGCGGGATCACGTCGAGCAGCAGCCAGTCTTCGCCCGGGGCATGGTTGCCGGCCAGCAGGTTGGCCTGCATCGCGGCGCCCAGCGCCACCACGCGGTCCGGATCGAGGTTGGTGAGCGGGCTCTGGCCGAAGAAATCGCCGACCGCCTTGCGGATCGACGGCATGCGCGTGGCGCCGCCGACCAGCACCACGCCCTTGACGTCTTCGGGCGTCACGCCGGCGTCGCGCAGCGCCTTGCGCACCGGCGCCAGGGTCTTCTGCACCAGGTGCGCGGTGATCTGCTCGAAAGTCTCGTCGGTCAGCGTCAGGTGCACGATCTCGCCGGAGTCCAGCACCGCGTCGATCACGGTGCTGTCCGCCTCCGACAGCGCCTCCTTGGCGGCGCGCGCGCGCACCATCAGCAGGCGCATGTCCTGCGCCGACAGCGGCTGCAGGTTGGCCTGCTCGACGATCCAGCACAGCAGGCGCTGGTCGAAGTCCTCGCCGCCCAGCGCCGAATCGCCGCCGGTGGCCAGCACTTCGAACACGCCCTGGGTCAGCTTGAGCACCGAGATATCGAAGGTGCCGCCGCCCAGGTCATACACGGCATAGATGCCTTCGGCGGCGTTGTCGAGGCCGTAGGCAATGGCCGCGGCGGTGGGCTCGTTGAGCAGGCGCAGCACTTCCAGTCCGGCCAGGCGCGCGGCGTCCTTGGTCGCCTGGCGCTGGGCCTCGTCGAAATACGACGGCACCGTGATGACGGCGCCGACCAGGTCGTCGCCCAGGCTGTCTTCGGCGCGCTGGCGCAGCGTGGCCAGGATCTCGGCCGAGATCTCGACCGGGCTCTTCACGCCGGCCGCGGTCTTGATCTGCACCATGCCCGGCGCATCGACGAAGTCGTACGGGCTGTGCTCGATATTGGCGACGTCGCGCAGGCCGCGGCCCATGAAGCGCTTGACCGAGACGATGGTGTTCTTGGGGTCGCGCACCGCTTCGTCCTGGGCCCGGTAGCCGATATGCGCGGTACGGTCAGGCAGGTAGCGCACCACCGACGGCAGCAGCGCTCGGCCGCGCTCGTCGGCCAGCACTTCGGGAATGCTGCTGCGCACCGCGGCCACCAGCGAGTTGGTGGTGCCGAGGTCGATGCCGACCGCGAGGCGGCGTTGGTGGGGCGCCGGCGACATGCCGGGTTCGGAAATCTGGAGCAGTGCCATGGTAATTCTTCGCTGTCTTGTACGGCAGGGGAAACCGCCATGCGGGGCGGCATGCGTGCGGTTTTCAGGCCGGGCGCCATTGTGTCATGGCCCCGGCGATCTTGCCGGTCAGTCTTCCAGCCGGTCGATGGCCTCGCTGGTATCGTGCTCGATCTTCTCGATAAACATCAGTTGCCGCACCGCGCCGCCGGCCGCGTCGTTGTCGCCGGCATCGAGCAGCGCGCCCAGCGCCGCGTGGCGCTCGCGCTTTTCCTGGCGCAGCTCGCGCAACAGCGCATCGAGGCGGTCCACGTCGCGCGCTTCCACCGCATCCTGCAGCGCCTCGCGCCATTCCATCTGCTGCATCAGGAACGCGGGCGACATCGCGGTGTTGTTCTCCGCTTGCACGTCGACGCCGCGCAGCTTGAGCAGGTAGGTCGCGCGCCGCAGCGGCTGGCGCAGCGTGCGGTAAGCTTCGTTGGCATGCGCGGCCCACTGCATCGCGACGCGGCGCTCGGCGTCGCCGGCCTTGGCAAAGCGGTCCGGGTGCGCCTGCGACTGTACGGTGCGGTAGGCCGCGTCCAGCGCGGCCTCGTCGACGCCGTACTGCACCGGCAGGCCGAACAGCGCAAAAAAATCGTCTTTCAACTGCTTCCCCAAGAAAAAAGAGCGGCCGCGCCGCCCTTTGTCCGTGCTGCCGCCGCTACCGCGCGGGCTGGCTGGCCCATGCGGCCGGCGGCTCGTTGCGGTCGCACTTTAGGCAATTCACCCGCGTGCCGAGCATGGCGGCGCGTCCGGCCTCGCTCTGCGTCCACGGCCGCGACTGCCACGGCGGATCGTGCCGCACATGCTGGCCATGGCCGCAGTCGAGTTCGGCCACCCAGTGGCCTTCCTCGTCCCGGCGGAAGCCGACGATGCTGCGCTCCACCGGCCCTGCCCGCGTCAGCCTGCGCTGTAGTACGTCAGACCGTGAACGACTCGCCGCAGCCGCACTCGTCCTTGACGTTGGGGTTGTTGAAGCGGAAGCCTTCGTTCAACCCTTCGCGCGCGTAGTCGAGTTCGGTGCCGTCGATATACGGCAGGCTCTTGGCGTCGACGATGACCTTGATCCCGTGCGATTCGAACACGTTGTCTTCCGGCAGCAGTTCGTCGACGTATTCCAGCTTGTAGGCCAGGCCCGAGCAGCCGGTGGTCTTCACGCCCAGACGCAGGCCCACGCCCTTGCCGCGGCGTTCCAGGTAGCGCGCCACATGCTTGGCGGCCTTCTCGGTCATGGTGATCATCGTTGCGTTCCTTCGTCGGTGCCGTGCTCAGTGCGACAGGATCAGGCGGCGGCCTGCTCGGCGCCGTGCTTCTTCTTGTAGTCTTCGACGGCGGCCTTGATCGCGTCTTCGGCCAGGATCGAGCAGTGGATCTTCACCGGCGGCAGCGCCAGTTCCTCGGCGATCTGGGTGTTCTTGATCTCCAGCGCCTGGTCCACGGTCTTGCCCTTGACCCACTCGGTCACCAGCGACGACGAGGCGATGGCCGAGCCGCAGCCGTAGGTCTTGAACTTGGCGTCTTCGATCACGCCTGCCTCGTTGACCTTGATCTGCAGCTTCATCACGTCGCCGCAGGCCGGGGCGCCGACCATGCCGGTGCCGACCGCGTCGTCGTTCTTGTCGAACGAACCGACGTTGCGGGGGTTTTCATAGTGGTCGAGAACCTTCGTGCTGTATGACATTTGGCTTACCTCTTGCGTATCTTTTACGGGGGTCTTGCTGTTATTTTGGCGGGATCCCGCGGGTGCTCATGCGCTCAGTGCGCGGCCCACTGGATCGAATTCAGGTCGACGCCATCCTTGAACATCTCCCACAGCGGCGACAGGTCGCGCAGCTTGCCGATCTTGCTCTTGAGCAGCTCGACGGTGTAGTCGATTTCCTGCTCGGTGGTGAAGCGGCCGACCGTGAAGCGGATCGAGCTGTGCGCCAGCTCGTCGTTGCGGCCCAGCGCGCGCAGCACATACGACGGCTCCAGCGAGGCCGAGGTGCAGGCCGAGCCCGACGACACCGCCACGTCCTTGATCGCCATGATCAGCGACTCGCCTTCGACGAAGTTGAAGCTGACGTTCAGGTTGTGCGGCACGCGGTGTTCCAGGTCGCCGTTCAGGTAGACCTCTTCCATGTCCGACAGGCCGTTCCACAGGCGGTCGCGCAGCATGCGGATGCGCTCGTTCTCGGTGGCCATTTCTTCGCGGGCGATGCGGAAGGCTTCGCCCATGCCGACGATCTGGTGCGTGGCCAGCGTGCCCGAGCGCATGCCGCGCTCATGGCCGCCGCCGTGCATCTGCGCCTCGATGCGCACGCGCGGCTTGCGGCGCACGTACAGCGCGCCGATGCCCTTGGGGCCGTAGGTCTTGTGGGCCGAGAACGACATCAGGTCGCACTTGAGCTTGTTCAGGTCGATCGCCACCTTGCCGGTCGCCTGCGCGGCGTCGCAATGGAAGATGATGCCCTTCTCGCGGCAGATCTCGCCGATTTGCTCGACGTCCTGGATCACGCCGATCTCGTTGTTGACCAGCATCACCGACACCAGGATGGTGTCCGGGCGCAGCGCCTGCCTGAACACGTCCATGTCGAGCAGGCCGATGTCCTTCACGTCCAGGTAGGTCACTTCAAAGCCCTGGCGCTCCAGCTCGCGCGTGGTGTCGAGCACGGCCTTGTGCTCGGTCTTCACGGTGATGATGTGCTTGCCCTTGCCCGAATAGAAATTCGCGGCGCCCTTGATCGCCAGGTTGTCCGACTCGGTCGCCCCCGAGGTCCACACGATCTCGCGCGGATCGGCGCCGACCAGTGCGGCCACCTGCTCGCGCGCCTCTTCCACCGCGCGCTCCGCTTCCCAGCCGTACGCATGGCTGCGCGACGCGGGATTGCCGAACTGCTCGCGCAGGTACGGAATCATCTTGTCCGCCACGCGCGGGTCCACCGGCGTGGTGGCCGAGTAATCCATGTAGATGGGGAAATGTGGGGTGCTCATCGTTATGACTGCCTTGTAAGGGACCGCTGGTCGCTGTGTTGCTGTCTTGCCGGCGCGCTCAGGACTGCGCCAGGCTGAAAACTGAATTCACCATTCTGGCCCGGACCGGTTTTTCCTGCTTGTCGGCCTTGCCGCGCGCGGCGGCGGCGACCGGCTGCGCGGCGTCTTCGCGCATGTCGTGCAGCACGGCGGGCTGGCGCTCGCGCTGCTGGTCCACCAGGTTCTTGAGGGAAACGGAATCGAGGTACTCGACCATCTTCTGGTTCAGCGTGGCCCACAGTTCGTGGGTCATGCAGCGCCCCGAGCCGTCATCTCCGTTACAATTGCCCTTGCCGCCGCACTGGGTGGCATCCAGGGGCTCGTCCACGGCGATGATGATGTCCGCCACGGTGACATCCTCGGCCTTGCGCGCCAGACTGTAGCCGCCGCCCGGGCCGCGCACGCTTTCGACGATCTCGTGCCGGCGCAGCTTGCCGAACAGCTGCTCCAGGTACGACAGCGAGATCTTTTGCCGCTGGCTGATGCCGGCGAGCGTGACCGGTCCCTGGTCCTGGCGCATGGCCAGGTCGATCATCGCAGTGACCGCGAAGCGGCCTTTGGTGGTCAGTCTCATGGTGCAGGGCTCTGGGGTGAAGCGTGGGGGTGAAGCTAATACTTGATCGTTTCCGTCAAGTATAAAGGTACCCGACTAATTCAGTCAACTACCCCTGCCGCACCGCACCACTTCCCTCCTCAGGCCTGGCGCCCGCCTGCAGCCGCATGTGCCGGTGCCGCGCGCGGCGGCACCAGCAGCGACAGCGGTTGTTTCAGGATGCGCCGCCGCACGGCCGCGCTCAGCTCGGCGCGATCGATGCGCCGCAAATTGCGTGACCGCAGCGCCATATTGAACGCCAGCGCAAAGCTGACCGCCACGTTCAGCATGCCCATCAGCGCAATGCCCGCCACCGCCAGCCACAGCGCCGGCATGCGCAGCGCATCCCAGCCCAGCACGCCAAGCGCGGCGCCGACCGACCCGGTCGACAGCGTCACATGGCGCACTTCCATATGCGGGCCGAAAAAGCTGAGGATCTCCGGCCCCAGCCCCAGCAGCAGCCCCAGCGACACGTTGGCGACGATGCCCGACAGGTTGCGCTTCCAGAAGTCCGCCACCCGGGTGGCGCCGTGCGCCCCCAGCACATACTGCAGGCGGCGGTGGTAGGCCATCACGTCGTGCACGCGATGCAGCGCGAACCAGTTGTCGGCCCAGCCCGCGAACAGGCTCGACAACCACAGCAGCACGCCGGTAAAGGCCGCGTACAGCGGCGTCGGTCCCAGGATCGAGAACGATTCGATGGTGGCGATCGCCTTGGCCGGCGTGATCAGGTTGGTACCCAGCAAGCGGTGCGCCAGCCACTGCACGCCCAGCGCCACCGGGAACACCACCGCCAGGTTGCCGGCAATGGCCGCCGCGTTGGAGCGGATCATGGCGACGGTGTCGTCGACGAAGATCTCGCGACCCTCCGGCCGCCCGGCGTTATCGAGCCGGTGCGCCAGCGCGGGCCCGGTCATGGCTGGCTGCTTGGTCGCCAGCGTGAAGTGGGCGAAATGGATGGCGAGGAAGCTGCCGGCATAGTTGAGCGACGCCAGCAGGCCTTCGCTGAACTTGTCCAGGTGCAGGCCGTAGATCAGGAACTTGAGGTACACCGTGGCCACCGAGACCAGGCCGCCGCCCGCCGCGGCGCGCACCAGCTCGGCATATTCGCGGCGGTCGCGCGTGATGTAGTGCTCGCCGGTCTCGGCCGAGCGTTCCACCACCTTGCGCGCCAGTTGCGCGAACGAGGTGCCGGCCAGATGCGCAATGCTGCGCCGCGCCTGGGTCGAGCGGATGAGCTCGGCCACCAGATGCGCCGGCATGCCGGGACGGCCGGGCTCCACCCACGCCGCCAGCAGCAGCTCGATGCGGCTGAGCTGCACCTTCATGCGCTCGATCTGGAACACCACCTCGACCGACACGCCGTTTTCCTCCAGGTCTTCGTACACCTGGCGGGCGGCGGCGTGGCAGCCGTCGAGCAGCGCGCGGAAATAGTTCAGGCGATGGCCGAAGCTGTTGTCGTCGCGGCGCAGTCCATCCTCGCGCAGCGCCTGGATGGCCTCGTCCAGGCGAAAGAACGGGGTCTCCTCGACCCGCCCCGCCAGGCGCGAGCGGATCGCCTGGCTCAGCCCGGTGGCGCGCACCTGGCTGACCAGTACCGCGATGCTGGTGGCCAGGGTCTGGCCCAAGGCCTCGCTATAGCGCTCCAGGCCCGCGGCCTCGCCGTCGGCGCGGCCGGCTTCCAGCACGCGCGCCAGCCGCGCCATCAGCGCAGCGTCGATGGCCTCGACCCAGTCGGCATCGTCGTCGCCGACGAACACCAGCGCAAACAGCGCCGCCATGTCGCTGCGGTTCGGCGGCGGCGGCAGGAAGCGGCTCTGCAGCCGGCTCACCATCTCGCTGAAGAAGCCGGGATGCTGCGCTACGCCGGTATCGCAGAACAGGCCGGTGGGGTCGTTCTCGCGCAGCAGGCTGCGCACCGTCTGCGCAAAGCGCGCGGCCCAGTCCGGATGCCGCTCCAGCACCTGCAACAGGTAGCGCACGCGCACGAGTTCCGGGTGGCGGCGCGGCGCGCCGTCTTCCTGGCTGTCGGCCTCGGTGCCGAGACCGCCGTCGCGGCGGATCCAGAAGGCCAGCTCGATCAGCCAGCCGTTGCGCTCGGCCAGCGGCGCCTGCGGATCGGCCGCGGCCAGGATGGCGTCGAGCTGCAGGCTGGCATTGCGCGACTCGCGCCATTTGCGGAACAGTTTGCGAAGCATGGGTTCTCGTCGGGATCGGCCCCGGCCCGCGCGCGCAGCGCGCCGCGCGGCGGGGGAGGCCGGGAAAGACTGTGCAGCGGCCCGGCTCAGCCGGCCGGATGCTGGAGGCGCTGGCGCAGTTCGGCCACCAGGCCGTCGCAGGCATCTTCGATGTAGTCGAGCACGCGCTCGAAGCCATCGCCTTCGCCGTAATACGGGTCCGGCACCTCGTCGGCGTCGTGGCGGGTGGCGAAGCTCATCAGCAGCCGCACCTTGTCGCCGGCATCCGGGCGCAGCCGCAGCAGGCCGGCCAGGTTCTCGCGGTCCATCGCCAGGATCAGGTCGAAGCGGTCGAAGTCCGGCACGCCGACCTTGCGCGCGCGCAGCGCCGACAGGTCATAGCCGCGCAGCAGCGCATGGCTCTGGGTGCGGGGGTCGGGGGCGCGGCCGAGGTGGTATTCATGCGTGCCGGCCGAATCCAGCTCCACCAGCGGCGCCAGCCCGGCGGCATCGAGCTTGGCGCGCAGCACGCCCTCCGCCGTGGGAGAACGGCAGATATTCCCCATGCAACACATCAGGATGGCGTATGGCTTCATCGGGTCAAGGCTTGGCAAGGTGGCATGGAGGCGCGATTCTACCTGCCGCCCTTTGCGCCGGCCCGGCCTGCCGCGGCTCCGGGCAGCGCCGCGCGGCTCGCGGCGCTAGGCGAGCTGCCTGGCCAGCCGTTCCCCGTGCGCAAACCCGGCCACTTGCGCGGCCTCTGCCGACTTGTAGTGGTCGGTGATGCGCGAACTCTCGGTCAGCGTGCCGGCGGCGCGGATGTTGGTGCCGGGGCGGCACACGCGCACGGTGTACGACCATTCGCTCTGAGAGCGCTGTCTGACCTGCACTTGCACTTCGTGGGTTTCATAGACCTTCTTCTTCCATTCGCCGATGTCGCTCATTGTGTTTTCTCCACGGGAAATGGGGGATCCCGCCGGCGCGCTAGCTGACCTCGCCCGCGTCGATCGCGCGCATCGCGCCGGCCTCCGCCAGGGCAATGGCGGCTTCGGGCGTGGGCGCGTCGCCGGCGATTGCCTCGAAGCTCGGGCCGGTCGGTTCGCCGAACGCGTCGGCGATGCGCATCTGCGCGGCAAAGCCGCCGGCGGCATTCGGGACCGCGGTGACAACCACCGCGTAGCCGCCGTATTCAAACTGGCGTTCCATCTTGCCTCCTTTGCAGCGGTGCCGACGCGCCCAGGATTTCACTATAGGCGAAGCGCGCCCGGCGTTGCGGCGTATCAGGCAGGCGGCAGCGCACCCTCGCCGCTGGCGCCGAACACCTGCGCCTTGAGCTTGGCCAGCTGGTCGCGCACCTGCGCCGCCTGTTCGAACTCAAGGTTGCGCGCATGCTCGAGCATGAGCTTCTCCAGCCGCTTGATCTCCTTGGAGACCTGCTTTTCGCTCATCTCCTCGTAGCGCGCCTGCTCCTGGGCGGCCTGCAGCTCGGCCCTGGCGTCGCTGACGTTGTAGACGCCGTCGATGATGTCCTTGATGCGCTTGACCACGCCGCGCGGCGTGATGCCGTTGGCCTGGTTGAAGGCGATCTGCTTGGCGCGGCGGCGCTCGGTCTCATCGATGGCCTTTTTCATCGAGTCGGTCATGCGGTCCGCGTACAGAATGGCGGTGCCGTTGACGTTGCGCGCGGCGCGGCCGATGGTCTGGATCAGCGAACGCTCGGCACGCAGAAAGCCTTCCTTGTCCGCGTCGAGAATCGCCACCAGCGAGACCTCGGGGATGTCCAGCCCCTCGCGCAGCAGATTGATGCCGACCAGCACGTCGAAGGTGCCCAGGCGCAGGTCGCGGATGATCTCGACGCGCTCGACGGTGTCGATATCCGAGTGCAGGTAGCGCACCTTGACGCCGTTCTCGGTCAGGAACTCGGTCAGCTGCTCGGCCATGCGCTTGGTCAGCGTGGTCACCAGCACGCGCTCGCCGGCCTCGACCCGCACATGAATCTCGGACAACAGGTCATCGACCTGCGTGGTCGCCGGGCGCACCATGATGATCGGGTCGACCAGCCCGGTCGGGCGCACCACCTGCTCCACCACCTGGCCGGCGTGCTCCTGCTCGAACTGCGCCGGCGTCGCAGAAACGAACATCACCTGCCGCATCTTGCGCTCGAACTCGTCGAACTTGAGCGGACGGTTGTCCAGCGCCGACGGCA
>JABFVP010000275.1 GCA_013362725.1 Cupriavidus sp. | reverse complement strand
CGGATCATGCCCGGGGTCTCGCCCTCGCCCATGCGGATCACCCAGCGCAGCGATGGCAGCCGCGCCGCCTGAAGCGCGCCCGGCGCGCTGGTGGCGAGTTCCGGCGCGAGCGTCTGCAGCATCTCGAGGTAGCGCGAAGTCTTGAAGGCCTCGGCGGCGACGATGGCCTTGACGCCGACCTTGTTCAGCGCGTATTCCAGCTCCGCCAGACGGTACGCCGGATTGATGTTGACCAGCACCAGACCCAGCCGGGCGGTGGCGAACTGCGTCACCAGCCATTCCACGCGGTTCGGCGCCCAGATGCCGACACGATCGCCCCGGACCAGGCCAAGCGCGTGCAGGCCGGCGGCCAGCGCATCGATGGCTTCGGCAAACTCGCGCCAGTTCCAGCGTACGCCCTGCTCGCGAAAGACCACGGCCTCGCGTTCCGGGAACGCTGCCACGGTCTGCGCCAGCAGCGCCGGCACGGTCTGCTCGGACAGTGCAATGCTGGTGTCGCCACGGACGTGCGACAGCCCGCCGATCGGCAGGATGGTGGGAAGCGGCTCTCCCTGGATCTTCATCGTTGTCTCCAAAGCGCTCGGTTTCGACTTGAGTTGAGCACAACTCAAGGTCACGAATATCGCCGGGGTGATTCACCCAGTCAGGGTTAACCCCTTGTAAGCTGCTACCAGTGCTGCCGGATAGCCAATCGGCTTCCGGTCTCGTCACATCGGAATGACGAAAAGGTATACGGGCCGGCCGGAAAATTCAACATTAATTTGAGGCTTACTCAAGTTCGCGCCGAAATGGAGTACGATGTGACGGCATTACGCGGCCACCACCTGGTCCGCGCTGCCGCAGTTCCGCGCCCTGCACCGGGTACGGCCTATCATTCGCGCTTTCGCCTGCCGGGGATCCGACACCATGGAAGACAACGCCGCCAGCCGCCGGATCCCGTCCGGCGCCAGGGCGGAACAACGCATCCGCGACATCCTGCGCGTTAGCCGCGAGGTGTTCGCCGAACTGGGCTACGACAAGACCACCACCACCGAGATTGCCCAGCGCCTGGGCGTGTCCGAGGCCACGGTGTTCACGTACTTCCAGAGCAAGCGCAAGCTGTGCGTGCGGGTCATCGAGGACTGGTACGACGAAATCATCGATGCCGTCGAGCGCGGCATGCCGCGCGAGCAGAGCACCAGGGACCAGCTGGCGTTCTACGTGAAGACGCACCTGCGCCTGTTTCTGATCCAGGGCACCGGGCTGTGCGCGCTGGTGCTGTCGGAAGGACGGGCCAAGGGCCCGGAGCTGGGGCAGGAGTTCGTGCCGCTGCAACGCCGCTATACGGCGCCGCTGATGGAACTGCTGGCGCGCGGCCGCGAACAGGGCGAGATCCGCGCCGACCTGCCGCTGAGCCTGCTGCGTTCGGCCATCCTGGGGCCGATGGAGCATATCCTGTGGGATGCCATCGCGCGCGCGCGCGAGGTCGATATCGACAAGACCGCGGCGGGCATGGTGGCCCTGCTGTGGCCTGCGCTGCAGCCGGCGAATCTGGAGCTGGAGGCGCTGCGCGCCTTCCATGGCGAAGTCGGCGCGGCGCTGCGCAAGCTGGACGGAACCTGAGCCGCGCGCCGGGCGCCGTGCGCAGAATCCTTGTACGCTGAAGGCGAACCTGTTCTCAGCACGGAGATTGCGACATGGCCATCCAGCTCAACCACACCATCGTCTTCTCTCAAAACAAGCAGGTCTCGGCCGACTTCCTGTGCGAGGTGCTGGGCCGTCCGCCGGCCGAGCCGTTCGGGCCCTTCCTCGGCGTGCGGCTCGACAACGGCGTGACCCTCGACTTCATGGACGCGGAAGGCGAGATCGCCAGGCAGCACTATGCCTTCCTGGTCAGCGATGCCGAGTTCGACCACGGTTTTGCCCGCGTCCGCGCGCACCAGCTCACGTACTGGGCCGACCCTTACCGGCGCCGCCCCGGCGAGGTCAATACCGATGACGGTGGCCGGCGCATCTATTTCGAGGATCCCAGCAAGCACTTCCTCGAAATCTTCACCCGGGGCTGAAGCCGACGCGGCTTTGCCGTGCCTTTGGCGAGACCCCGGCAGGCGTACGCCCTGCACTTGGTTGATGCGGTTGCGCCTCATAGAATGAAATGGCCTGGTTTTCGCCGCATCGAAGGACCATGCAGACCGCCGCCTATCCCTACCAGCCCGTGCGCGAGCGGCGCACGCTGACCTGTTTCCTGCTGGCCCTGCTCATGCACCTGTTGCTGGGGGCCCTGCTGTACTACGGCGTGCGCTGGCGCAATGCCGTGCCCACCGGGGTCGCCGCGGAGCTGTGGGAGCCCGTCCCCGAGACCACCGCGCCCGAGCCCGTCGCCAAGCCGGCGCCGACGCCGCAGCCCGTTGAAGAAGACGACGCCGATATCTCGCTGCAGGAAAAGCAGCGCAAGGCCAGGCAGGCCGAGCGCGACGCCCAGCGTGAAGCCGCACAGCGGCGGCAGCGCGAAAGCCAGGCCCGCGCCGACGAGGCGCGCAAGGAAGCGCAACGCAAGGCCATGGAAGCGCAGCGCCAGGCCAGCATTGCCGAGCGCCAGGCCGTACTGGCGCGCCTGCGCGCGCAGGCGGGCGGCGCCGGCGCCACGGCCAACACCGGGGCCGGTTCCGGTGCCCGGCCGTCGTCGGGCTATGCCGAGCGCGTGCGCCAGCGGGTCAAGCCCAACATCATTTTCAACGAGGACGTCGCCGGCAATCCGGCTGCCGTGGACGCCGTGCATAAGGCGCCCGACGGCTCGCTGCTGTCGACGCGGCTCGCCA
>JABFVP010000113.1 GCA_013362725.1 Cupriavidus sp. | reverse complement strand
TGTCGGTATCTGGGGGTTCGGAAGGGCGATCGCGCGGCCGCTTACGGGCGGATGCGCTGGATGTTGGTCATGCGGTCGACGTAGGTCTGCTTGCCGTTGAACAGCAGCGGCGTCAGCGGCGACACGGTCACGCCGTTGGTCTTGGCGCGCACGGTCTTGCCATCGCTGCCGGCGAAGCTCAGGCCGGTGGTGTCGTGGATCACGTAGGGCTCGCCGTCGATCTGGCCGATGACCATCATCACGTGGCCGGGGATGTACACCAGGTCGCCGACCTGCAGTTCGTGCGCGATCTGCAGGCGTCTGGCGCGGCTGTCCTTGTCGCTCAGTGCGATGCGGTTGAGTGCGGGGCTGACCGCCTGGTCGCTGGTGTTGCGCGGCAGTTCCACGCCCATGCTGCGGTAGATCTCGGAAACGAAGCCGCTGCAGTCGCGGCCGTTGTAGCTGTGGCCCCAGCCATAGCGCTCGCCGAGGAACTTGAAGCTCTGCTCGATCAGGTGGCGCGGGGTGAGGGCGAGGTAGTGGTCTTCGCTCGGCTCGCGCCGTGGCAGCAGCGCGGGTGCGAAGGCGAGGCTGCCGTCGTCGTTGCGCACCGGCAGTTCGACCACGGTCGAGGTGTAGGCGTGCTGGCCGTTGACCGGCTTGCCCGTCTGCCAGTCGGCCAGCACCGGTACGCGCGTACCCATGTCCAGTTGCAGTTCCGACACGCGCGGGTCTTCCGGCGTGTACAGCGTGAACGCCTTGGCGCCGGTGATGACGCGGTACGGCGCGCGCTGCCCGTAGCCCAGTGCCTGTTCGGCGCTGCCGATGGCGACGTGGCGCTTCTCGATCCACGCCGCGTAGCGCGGGCTGACCACGAACCACCATTGGCCGTCGCGGCTTTCGTGGACGACCGCGACCGGATCGCCCGGGAACAGGCCGCTTTCCTGGAAGCGGTCGATGTCGTGGTCGTCGTTGCTGGTGAACACCCGCAGCGTGGTCGGGAAGGCGCGCAGGTCGGCGCGGTGCACGACCAGGCCGTAGCGCGTGGCGGCACCGTCGGCGATCGCGTCGAGGTTGGCGTTGGCGACCACGCCCGTCAGCGTGTCGGCCGGAACCGGCTGTCCGTTCGCGTCGAACAGCGGCTTGCCCGGCAGCTTCGACAGCGAAGCGACCCAGGCCGATACCTGCTCGCGCGGCAGCATGGCCGGCAGCGCCTTCAGGTCGTGGATGCTGCGGTCGAGGCGGTGCAGGCGCTCGTTCTGCATGGCGATCGCGGCGCTGTCGAGGATCACGCGGTCCGGCTGGGCCTGCTGGCGCACCCAGAAGGCCGGATCGAGCTGGGCCTGCTCGACGCCGATAATGCCGGTGTCGGGAATGGCCCAGTCGCGCGCGAGCGCGGGCGTTGCGGCCAGGGCGACGGCGAGGACGAGCGGTGTGAGCAGACGCATGGTCGTGGTCCGGCTAGGGGCCGACAGGGGCCAGTGAAGACAGCAGTCCGGCCATGCTCAGGCCGACGCCGGTGCCGAGCACCAGGCCGAGCGTGGCCAGCAGCACGGCGGCCGGCACGAGCGCGCACGAGTAGGTCGCCGCCAGTACCGGCGCGGTGGCGACACCGCCGATCTGCGCCAGCGAGGAAATGCCGCACAGGTACATGTCGAAGCGGAACAGCTTGGCCGCCAGCAGCAGCAGGCCGATGTGCAGCAGCAGCACGCTGAAGCCGGCGGCGACGAACAGAGGCGCCGTGCTCAGGCCTTCGAAATTGCTCTGTGACGCCAGCACCGCCACCAGGCAGGCGAGCAGGGCACTGGCCAACGGCGCCGGCACCGGCGAATGCGCGAGCGCCGTGCGCGCCAGCACCAGGCCGGCGACGGTGGCGATCAGCACCGTCCACGCGGTGGTGGTGAGGAAGCCGCTGACCGGCAGCAGTGCCGCCGCCCACGACGAGGCGTTGCCCACCGCCAGCGCGATGCCCAGCCACAACAGCACGCTGCCGGAACCGGCCTGCCCGACCACGCGCGGTTCGAGCTCCGGCAGCGGCGGGCGCGTGTCGGCGCGGGTCCAGCGGTCGAATGCAGGCGCGAAGCGGTTGGCCGAGAACAGCACCACCACCCACACCGAGTAGCACAGCGCGTCGGCCAGCAGCACCGACGGCAGCAGGTTGTCGGGCAACCCGATCGATTGCTTCACCGCCACCAGGTTGGCCGAGCCGCCGGTCCAGGTGGCGCTGAGCGCGGCCAGCATTTTCCAGCCTTCGAGCGGCAGGGCATGGCGGAACAGCAGATAGGTCAGCCAGATCGCGACGAGGATGCTGGCCATCGCGCAGGCAAACACGCCCAGCATGCGCGGGCCGAGCTTGAGGATCGCGCGCAGGTCGCATCCCACCATCAGCAGGAACAGCAGCGCCGGCAGCAACTGCGAAGTCAGCGAGCGCTGCGCGGTGGCAATCTCGGGCGAGGCCTTCCACAAGCCTCCGACCGCCATCGCGGTGACGAGCAGATAAGTAAGCACGATCGGCGGCAGCACCGAGAACACCCGCCAGCCGTAGCGCTTCTCGAGGGACGGAAACAGGCCGGCCGCCAACAGCAGCACTGCGGCATAGGGCCAGACCGTCTCGATCATCGCTTCCCCTCGGCGTGCCGCCCGTCTGGGAGGCCTTCGCAGAATACATACTTCATTTCAGAATTTAGTCAAGAATAAATTATTGACCAGGCCCTCAGGCCATGTTACACAGCGGTGACACGACACTTCGGGTCGACTGCACGTGGACAGCTTTCTGCCTTCGCTCAGCTCGGCAACACGCGGCCAGCGCCTCCCGCGTGCCAA
>JABFVP010000378.1 GCA_013362725.1 Cupriavidus sp. | reverse complement strand
GCTTCCGGCTGATGCAGGCACTGGCTGTCCGCGCGGCCGCACACGGCGGCGCGGCGCGGCAGTTGCTGGAGGCGCGCCTGCAGGCGCTGGTCGCCGCCTATGCCGCCATCGTGCCGGACAACGCCGATCACGCTGGCGAGACCACTTGCCAGCCGGCGCCAACGCCAGCCGTGAGCGCGCTGGGCGCACTGGTCCAGGACTTCGCCGCCCGCGCCAAACCCGGCCTCGAGCCGGCTTCGAACGATGCCCGCGCACTGTCGCCGGCGCCGGCGCAAGCGGTCGACACGCCGCTGGTCGACACGCTCGCCGACTACTTCCGCGAGACCTGGGCCCGGGTCAGCGTCGAGCAGCAGTTCCGTGAATCGCTGGAGCGCGTGCCGGAGAACGCCGGGCCGCTCAATACCGACCATCTCGTGCACCGTGCGCTGTCGCTGATGCGCGAGACCTCGCCCGAATACCTGCGGCATTTCCTGTCGTATGTCGAGGGCATGGCGTGGCTGGAGCAGTTGAGCGAGGCGGCAGCGGCGCAAAAGGAAGCGGCCCGCGCCGCTGCCAGGAAAAATACGCGCGCCAAGGCCCGCAAGTAGCAGCCGGGCAGCCCGGCCGCCTCAGTCCAGCCGCACCACCACCTTGCCGAAGGCGCCGCGCTCGAGGTGATCGAGCGCCGCCGGCAGCTCGCCGAAACCATATGCGCGCTCGACCACGGGGCGCAGCTGCAGCCAGTCGACGGCGCGCACCAGGTCCTGCAAGGCGCGCCGGTGCGACACGCCGATCCCCTGCACGGTTACGCGCCCATGCAGCACCGGATAGACGTTGGCGCGCAGCTCGTCGCCCTGCAGGTTGCCGATCACCGAGATCCGGCCGCCCTGCGCCAGCGCAGCCAGCGAGCGGCCGAAGTTGTCGCCGCCGGCCAGTTCCAGCACATGGTCGGCGCCATCGCCGCCGGTCAGCTCGCGTACAGCGGCGGGCCAGTCGGGCGTGCGGCCGCGATCGATGCCGTACGCCGCGCCCAGCGCCTGCGCGCGGGCCAGCTTGTCATCGTTGCCCGACACCACGATCACGCGCGCGCCCTGGGCGCGGGCGATCTGCACCGCGAACAAGGCCACGCCGCCAGTGCCGATCACCACCACGGTATCGCCGGGCCGCGTCACCGTGGCCTCGGCCAGCGCCTGCCATGCCGTCAGGCCGGCGCAGGTCAGCGTGCTGGCCTGCACCGCGTCTAGCGTGCGCGGCGCCGCCACCAGCGCATCCTCGGCCAGCACCACGTATTCGGACAGCATGCCCGGGCCCGGCACGCCCAGCGGCCTGCTGTGGCGCGGCTGCACGCCATCGAGCCAGCCGGTGAAGAAGGTGCTGATCACCGCGTCGCCCACGGCAAAGCCGGCAACCCCATCGCCAACGGCCACGACTTCGCCGCGCATGTCCGACCCCGGCACCAGCGGCGGCTGCACCGGCATGCCCATGCCGTCGTGGATGATCAGCAAATCGCGGTAGTTCAGGGCCACCGCTTGCACCCGCACCAGCACTTCGCCATGCCCCGGCGTGGGTATCGGCGCATCGACGCGATGCAGGTGGTTGCGGCCGAATGCCGAAAATTGCCAGCGTTGCATGGAGGAAGTCATGGGTGCAGTCCTGTGGGTGGAAAACGGTGAACCCACTATACTGATTCCCCTTTCGATCCATTGGGCAATCGAAGTCCTTCCTGTGTAGCCGCCATGGAACCAATCTCGCATGACCGGCTCGCCGGCATCACGGCCTTCGTGGCCGCTGCGGAAGCCGGCAGCTTTGCCCAGGCGGCGGCGCGCCTGGGCCTGACGCGCTCGGCCATCGGCAAGGCCATTGCGCGGCTGGAGGCGCGCGTCGGCGCGCGCCTGTTCGTGCGCACCACGCGCAGCCTGGCGCTGACCGACGACGGCCAGGCGTTCTACGAGCGCTGCGCCCAGGCTCTGGAGGAACTGGATGCCGCCCAGCACATGCTGGAAGCCGGGCGCGGCGCGGTCGCAGGCCGCGTGCGCGTGAGCGCGCCGGTGGTGTTCGGCCGCCATCATGTGGCGCCGCTGCTGCTGCAACTGGCGGACCGTCATCCGCAACTGCGGCTCGAAGGCAATTTCACCGACCGGCTGGTGGACTTTGCCGACGACGGCATCGACCTGGCGATCCGCAGCGGGCACCTGCCGGACAGCGACACGCTGGTGGCACGGCCGCTGGGCACGCAGGCGATGGTGCTGTGCGCGGCGCCCGACTACCTGCGCCGTCACGGCACGCCGGCCGGCGCTGCCGCACTCCTGTCGCACCAGTGCCTGGTCTACCTGCGCGGCAGCCAGCCCGTACCCTGGTCACTGGCCGACAGCGACGGCAATCCGGTGCGGCCGGAGCTGTCGCACCGGCTCGCCTTCGACGACATCGACACCTTGGCCATGGCCGCGATCCGCGGCGCCGGCGTGGCCAACCTGCCGCTGTGGCTGGTGCGCGCGCCGCTGCAGCAGGGCACGCTGGTGCGCGTGCTGCCGCAGGCCTCGGCCAGCCGCACGCCGTTGCACCTGGTATGGCCGCGCACGCGTTTCCTGCCGCACAAGCTGCGGGTGACGATCGATTTGCTGGCGGCGGCGCTGCCGGCGGTGCTGACGGTGGATTGAACGCTGGCCCCGCGACGCTGCGATACCGCTACGCCGCCACGGCAAACCCGTAAAGCGCCGCGGCGTTGCGCCAGCGCAGCGCCGCGGACAACGCCGCGTCGTCACCGTCCTGCCCTCGCCACGCGGCCAGCTCGCGGCACTCGTCCAGCCGCTGCGGCCCCTCGTGATTG
>JABFVP010000499.1 GCA_013362725.1 Cupriavidus sp. | reverse complement strand
GCCGCCGCAGCCTGCCAGCAGGCTGGCGGAGGCAAAGCCGAGCGGGAACATGGGCGCGCCGGCCAACAGCTTCAGGGCCTTGCGACGGCCAGCATTGGGTTGTTCAAGCATGTTTTCGATCCGGGGAAAGGAAAGGGATGGATTCACTGCATGTTTGCGCCAGTCCCGGGGGCGGAACCAGGCACCTGTTGCACAGGCGGCGGCGAGCGTCATCGCGCACGTCCGGGGCGGATCGTAGACCCCGTTTGTGACACCAGGTTGACGATGCAACACAAAGACGCGCCAACGTCAGGCGGGCCCGGGCCGCTGCGGTACACTGCCGCCTTGCGTTCCGCGGCCCCGCCGGCGCGGATCCCCGCCCCTGTTCCGCGCCGCTTGCCCGTGCCCACCTACACGCTAGCCACCCCCGTCCACGCCGAGATCGAGATCCGCAAGAGCCGCTTCCTGGCGCTGGCGCTGCCGGTGGCCGACCGTGACGCCGCCATGGCCGCGCTGCAGGCGCTGCGCGCCGAGCACCCTACCGCCACCCATGTGTGCTGGGCGCTGCTGGCCGGCGGGGCCTCGGGCATGTCCGACGATGGCGAGCCCTCCGGCACGGCCGGGCGGCCGATCCTGGAGGTGCTGCGCCATCACGACCTCGACGGCGTGCTGGCGGCCGTGGTGCGCTACTACGGTGGCGTCAAGCTGGGGGCCGGGGGCTTGGTGCGGGCTTACACCGATGCCATCGCGGCGGCCCTGAAATCCGCCGAACGGGTCGAACGCATCGCCTATGGCACGCTAGCCGTCGCGGTCGACTATGCCGACGAGCCGCGCGTGCGCCGCTGGCTGGACTACGACGCGCCCGCTGGCTGCACGCTGGCCGAGACCGGCTACGACGCGCTCGCCACGCTGGTGCTGCGCATGCCCGCGACTCAGCTCGACGCCGCGCGCGACGCATTGCGCGACGCCACCCACGGCCGCGCGCAGTTTCCGCAGGCGGAGGACGACAGCCATGGCTGACATGGAGCTTGCCGACGAAAGCGCCGAATTCACCGCAAAGGTGCTGCCGGGCCCTGCCCGCTTCACCGCGCCGGCAGCGCTAAGCCTGCTGGAGGCGGCGTTGCTTGAGGGCGTGGCGCTGCCCAGTTCGTGCCGCAACGGCACTTGCCGCGCCTGCGCCAGCCGGCTGCACGCGGGGACGATCCGCTACCGGGTCGAGTGGCCGGGGCTGAGTCTGGACGAGAAGGACGAGGGGCTGATATTGCCCTGCGTGGCTTGTCCGGAGAGTGATGTGGTGTTTGAGCCGGTCAGCTTGGGGTGAGGCTCCGAAGGGACTATTCGGCGCTTTTATCCGGGCCGGGCGTTGCCGTCGGGGGAATCATGAATCCGAGGCGACGTTTCGCTGGTTGCGCGCTTGCAGTGAATGCGACTACCTTCACCAGCGGTACGCCCGCCTTGGCAATGATGAAGGGATCGCCGTTGGCGGCCTCCTCCACCAGTCGTGAAAGATGCTTTTTCGCATCTTTAATATCGATGATTCGCATGGCTCGACACCAGAGAAAGTGCAGTAAATCGCGCGTCATCGCATGACAACGCGATCTCCCTAAGGCGTCAAGCCCGCCTTACCCTCCAACCGCCAGAAAAAACCGCAACGCCAGCTTCATCCCATCCGGCCCCGCCGGATCCGAGAACGCGTGCCCGCCGGCGCCGCCGCTCCATGCGTGGCCCAGGCCTGCCACGCGCACCAGCCGCAGGTAGGGCGAGCTGCCCTCGTACCAGTCGAACACATCGATGGCGTGGCGCATGCCGCGCTGGATGCGACGCGATGGCACGCCCGCCAGTGGCGGAGTGCCTTCGGGTTGCAGGTGCATCCACATGCCGGCGGCGGCGGTGGCATTGCTGAAGTCGACCACGTGGTCGGCATCGCCATGCAGCAGCAGCAACGGTGGCGGGCGGCGTCCCGCCAGGCCGAAGCGCAGCGCCTGCATGGTCTTGGCGTCGGGCCCGCGCTGCCCGCGCATGGCGCGCGTGGCCTGCGCGGCATTGGCCGCACTCCACGGCACGGCGCCCGAGTGCGAGCCCACCGCGGCGAAGCGCGACGGATAGCGCAGCCCCAGCATCAGCGCCATCGCGCCGCCGGCGGACAGGCCCAATAAGCTGATGCGGTCCGCCGCCACCGGATGGCGGCGGCAGGCCTGGTCGATCAGCGTCATCAGCAGCCCGGCTTCCACCGCGCCCTGCGCGGCGGGCCGGAACCAGTTCCAGCAACGTTGCCCATTGGCCTGCGAGCTCTGCTCGGGCAGCAACACCACCCAGCCGGATTCACGCGCCACCGTGGCCGCGCGCGTGACCGCCGCAAAGCTTGCGGCGTCCTGGCCGCAGCCGTGCAGCAGCACCAGCATCGGCGCGCGGCGCGACGCGGTGGCGCCGGCACGAAAATGCGGTAGCGACGCGGCGCCAGCGGCGCTCCCCACGTGCCCTCTTCCCAGCGCCCGCTGCCACGGCTCTGCGGCGCCGCCACCGGCGACACCACGCCGGACAAGGCCCGCTGCGTGGCGGCCGTGACTGCAGCGGATTGCTTCACCGCGTTGCGCACGATGGCCTCTGTCATCGGCTTGGTGAGGTTCTTGTTGACGGCGCGCTGCATCTGACGCGCGTGGCGGGACGCGGTCTTGTTCAGCGTGGACCAGAGTTTCGCGCCGGGTGAGCGAGGCATGCGGCTTCCTGTGCAAGGGATCACCGCCACATGATATGCGCTGCGGCCGTCGCAACTTGCATGCAACGCGCGCCGGATGTCTGCCTACAATGCAAGGACCGTGTCGCCCTCAGA
>JABFVP010000060.1 GCA_013362725.1 Cupriavidus sp. | reverse complement strand
TTGCTGCGGTCCTGGCGGATCTCGCGGATCAGGTCCAGGATCACCGGCACTTCGTCGACGCTCATGCCAGCGGTGGGCTCGTCGAACATGAACACGCGCGGCTGCAGCGCCAGCAAAATGCCGACCTCCAGCTTGCGCTGGTCGCCGTGCGGCAGCGACGCCACCGTAAGGTGCCGCTTGCCGGCCAGCGCCACGCGTTCCAGGATGGCCATGGCCTGCGCCTGCAGGTCGCGGTGGCGCGACCACATCGAGAACAGATCGATGCCGCGCTGCTGCCGCGCCTGCACCGCCAGCCGCACGTTCTCCAGCACCGACAGCTGCGGGAACAGGCTGGTCAGCTGGAACGCGCGGCCTATGCCGCGCCGGGTCTTGTGCGACACCGGCAGGCGCGTCACGTCTTCGCCGTCGAGCAGGATCTGCCCGGCAGTGGGCGGCAGCTGTCCCGAGATCAGGTTGAAATACGTGGTCTTGCCGGCGCCGTTGGGCCCGACGATGCAGGTCAGCTCGCCGGGCCGGAACGCGCACGACACCGCGTTGACGGCGACGTGGCCGCCAAACCGGATGGTGAGCCCGCGCGTTTCCAGCAGCGGCCGCGCCGCGGACGACGCTGTGCCCGCGGGCTGCCCCGCCGGCTGCGACGGCGCCGGCGCGGTCCTGGCGAAGGAGGCTGGCGCGTCCATCAGCGGTGGTTGCGCACGGGCACGTTCATTTCCTCGGGCCTGATTTCGCGCACCAGTTCAGGCACGCCCCAGGCAAAGGCCGGGTCCACCTTGATCTTGAAGTGGTACATCGACTGCATCGCCTGGTGGTCTTCCTTGCGGAAGGTCATCCTGCCCTTGGGCGTGTCGAACGACATGCCTTCCATCGCCGCGATCAGCTTGTCGGTGCCGGTTTCGCCATGCGTCTTCTTCAGGGCTTCGACCAGCGCGATGCCCGCGCTCATGCCGCCGGCGGTGAAGAAATCGGGCGGCGCCTTGAACTTGCTGTAGTGGTT
The DNA here is from genome assembly GCA_013362725.1 of Cupriavidus sp. Taxonomy (GTDB): domain Bacteria; phylum Pseudomonadota; class Gammaproteobacteria; order Burkholderiales; family Burkholderiaceae; genus Cupriavidus. Next base: position 1,828 of record JABFVP010000060.1, on the reverse strand, counting down.
GGACACCAGCCACTCGTTGGCCTTGTTCTTGGGGATGCCGAAGTAGTAGTACGTGGCCCCTTCCATGCCCGGGAAGTTCTTGTAGCTGGCCATCGCGGGCAGGATATTGCCACCGGTGGCGATCTCGATGCCGTAGCGCTTGGGATCCAGGTCGGCGATCTTGAACGGGTTGCCGGCGCCGGCCCAGATGATGAAGATCACCTTGCGGCCGGGCTTGTCCTTGAGCGAATCGAACAGCCGCTGCGCGCCCGCGGTGAAGTCCGTAGTATTGGTCGGCAGGTATTCCTCATGCACGATCTTCGCGTTCTTCAGCGCGCCCTTGAAGGCCTTGACGCCGTCGCGGCCGAAGGCATAGTCCTGCGCCAGCGTGGCGATCTGCACGCCCGGCTTGTCCAGCGCCACCGCGTTGGAAATCGCGTCCTGCGACGAATTGCGGCCGGTGCGGAAGATATAGCGGTTCCACTTGTCGCCGGTGATGGAGTCGGCCACGGCGGGCTCGACCAGCAGCACCTTCTTGTATTCCTCCGCCACCGGCAGCATCGCCAGCGCCGTGCCGGAAGACGTCGGGCCCACCGCGATGTCGGCGCGGTCGTCGCTGTAGGCCGCGGCCAGCTGCGCCTTGGCCACGTCCGGCTTGCCCTGGGTGTCCTTCTCGATCACCACCAGCTTGTTGCCGTTGACGGTCATGGTGCCGTTGGTGGCGTATTCCAGGCCCATCATCAGGCCGGTCTGGGTCTGCTTGGCATAGGCCTCGAGCGCGCCGGTCTTGTCGTAGACGTGGGCGATGCGGATGTCCTTGGCCAGCGCGGCGCCGGCGCCGAGCAGCGCCGCGGCCGTGACCAAGGCGCTTACGGCGAGGGGGTTGCGTTGCATTGCTGTCTCCTGTGTTCGATCTCTTCTTGTTTGTGGGATTGAAACCTGCTGCAACTGCGGCGCAAGCCAGCTACCTGTGTACGTCGCGCTCAGCGCGGCTGCAGGCCGTGCGCGATCAGGTCGAAGGCGGTGTCGACCACCTTCTCCATCGACGGCGGACGCTTCCAGCGCGCATAGCGCATGCCCAGGAAATTGCTGATGCCGATCAGGCACCAGGCGCGCACCTCGGCATCGCCGGGCACGATTTCGCCCTGCTCTTCGGCACGGGTCAGGCGCCGGCTGTAGAGCTCGGCGAACACCTGGAAATAGCTGCTGTAGATGGTCTCGTCGACCGAATAGGAATCCAGCACGATCCGGTACAGGTTCTTGTGGCGCGAAACGAAGGACAGGAACGCCTTCAGGCCCAGGCGCTCGGCCTCCATCTGGGTTTCGGCCGCGGCCACGTGCTTGCGCAGGTGCGCGCGCACCAGTTCCAGCATGTGGGCAACCAGCGCGCGGAAGATGTCTTCCTTGTCCTTGAAGTACAGGTAGAAGGTGCCCATCGCCACCTTGGCTTCCTGCGTGATCTCGGAGATCGACGCGGCGTAGTAGCCCTTCTCGCCGAACACCTTCTCGGCGGCGCGCAGCAGCGACTCACGTGTCTTTTGCCCGCGCGCGGTCTTGGGCGTGCCGGTGCCGCTGGCGGGGCCCGTGGCGTCGACGTCGGCTATGCCGGTGTCGCCAGTCTGGGTGGTGGACATATTGTCTCCGGGCGCTGTGCGCCTTGTCATCATGGAACCGACATTCAGGCAAAACCTGATATGTGATTCATGTTTCATCGTATAAATTGCCTGGCGTGGATGTCAATAGAGGCGCACCCTCACCCCGGGCGGCATCCCGGCATCTTTTACCCTGCATCCAGCCGAGACACGCCATTGAACGCTTCCGATCCGGTACCCCCCAGCCCCGCGGCGCC
>JABFVP010000625.1 GCA_013362725.1 Cupriavidus sp. | reverse complement strand
CTCTCGGGTTTCAAGCAATACCGCGACGCGATCGGCGCGCGCGGCAACCAGGCCAACGGCAGCCCCTATCCGCCGTACACCAGCGCCGACGACGCGGTCAGCCCGCTGCTCAAGGGCGTGGCCAACACCATGCCCGACGGCGGCTTCCTGCAGGCGCTGCGCGACGATATCGCCGCGGGCAAGCTGCCGCAGGTGTCGTGGATCGTGGCGCCGGCGACGTACTCGGAGCACCCCGGGCCGTCCAGCCCGGTGCAGGGCGCGTGGTACACGCAGGAGGTGCTGGACGCGCTGACCGCCAATCCCGCGGTCTGGAGCAAGACCGTGCTGCTGATCAACTTCGACGAGAACGACGGCTATTTCGACCACCTGCCGCCGCCGTGCGCGCCGGCCTATGACGGCGACACGCTGGCTGGCGCCACCACGCTCGACCCGGAACAGGTCAGGCCGGAGTACCACGTCGACAAGCGTCCCTACGGCCCGGGGCCGCGCGTGCCGATGTACGTGGTCTCGCCGTGGAGCCGCGGCGGCTGGGTCAACTCGCAGGTGTTCGACCACACCTCGGTGCTACGCTTCCTGGAAGCGCGCTTCGGCGTGGCCGAACCCAATATCAGCGGCTTCCGCCGCGCGGTGGCGGGCGACCTGACCTCGGCCTTCAACTTCGTCAGTCCCAACATCAATGCCCTGCCCGAGCTGCCCAGCCGCGACAAGGCCAGCGCCGATGCCATCCGCACCGCGCAGGGCGTGCTGCCGCAGGTGCCGCTGCCCCCGGCCGGCAGCCAGCAGATGCCGCAGCAGGAGCCCGGCACGCGCCCGTCGCGCGCGCTGCCCTATGAACTGCACGTCAGCGCGCGCGAAGACGCCCGCGACCAGCGCGCGGTGTGGCTGCTGTTCAGCAATACCGGCACGGCGGCCGCGGTGTTCCACGTCTACGACCGGCTGCACCTGGACCGCGTGCCGCGCCGCTATATGGTCGAGCCGGGCAAGGAACTGCATGGCAGCTGGGACGTCTTTGCCACCGACGGCGGCAAGTACGACCTGTGGGTGCTGGGCCCGAACGGCTTCCACCGCGCCTTCCGCGGCGACGTCGCGGCGGTGACCGCGACCGGAGCCAGCGCGCCGGAGATCCGGGTCTGCTATGACATCGCCAACGCCGCGGTGTACGTCGACATGATCAACACCGGCAGCGCCCCCTGCACCTTCACGGTCCAGGCCAACGCCTACCGCACCGATGGCCCGTGGACCTACGAAGTGCCCGCCGGCATGCAGCTGCAGCAGCACTGGCCGGTGGCGCGCCAGGGCAACTGGTACGACTTCACCGTCACCACCGCGCAAGGCGGCTTTACGCGCCGTTTTGCCGGCCGCATCGAAACCGGCAAGGACGGCGTGTCCGACCCGGCGATGGGCGAAGCCGGCTGACGCAACCCGTCGACCCGGCACAGCGTCAGTCCCGCCCCGGCCGGTCCCAAGCGGACCGGCACGGGCGGGCGTCGCCGTTTTGTCATATTGGGCGGCTAGACTGCGCGGTCGTCCGGCCCGGTCCGGACCCTTCCCCCAACTCCGCGCGGATGACCATGCTAGGCGACCTGCTGATGACCTTTTTCGAAGTGGCGCGCCAGGGCAGCATCACCATGGCGGCGCGGCAGTTGCGCGTGAGCCAGCCCACGGTCACGGGACGCATCCGCCAGTTGGAGGAAACCTACGGCGTGGAGCTGTTCCATCGCCGCGCCAGCCGCGTCGATCTGAGCGATGTGGGCGTGGCCCTGATGCCGGTGGTCGAGCAACTGATGCAGCAGGAAGGCAATGCCGACTACCTGCTGCGCAACGCGGGCAACCTGCGCTTCGGCAACCTGCGCATCGGCGCCACCGGGCCGTATTACATCCTGCGCGCGGTGGCGGCGTTCCGGCAGCGTTACCCGGCGATCGACGTGAGCCTGGATATCGGCAACTCGCAGCAGATGCTCGAAGCGCTGTTCGAATACCGCATCGACGCGGCCGTGTCCTCGCACCCGGTGGACGACGACCGCCTCGCCTGCATCCGGCTGGCGAGCGACCCGATGGTGCTGGTGGTGCATCCCGAACATGCGCTGGCACGGCTGGCGCAGATCGACCTGCCGCAGTTGCGCGGCTGTCACCTGCTGGTGCGCGAGCACGGCTCGATGACGCGCAAGACGATCGAAACCGCGCTGGCGGCGTGCGGGCTGGAATTGCCGCCGCACACCGTGATCGGCAGCCGCGAGGCCATCTACGAGGCGATCCGCCAGGGCCTGGGCGCCAGCGTGGTGCCGCTGGGCGAGGTGCCGCGCGACCAGCTGCTGCGCGTGGTGCCGTTTGCGTCGGGCGCGCCGGTGCTGCACGAATACCTGTACTGCCTGCAGAGCCGGCGCCAGACGCGGCTGGTCGGCGCCTTCCTGGACTGCGTGGCGCTGGATGCGGCGACGCTCACCGCCCACGCTGCCTGACCCGGCGGCTTTCATCTTCGGAGCCCCGCTGCATGCCAGCCGCACCACGCCTTGTCCCGTTCCATCTCATGGCCGCCACCCGGTGAGCCCATGCACCCGCGCGCCGACTTCCCGGAATATGACCAGTTGCTGACCTTGCTGGATGCCGGCAGCCATGTGCTCGATACCCAGGTGGTGTGCGAGACCACCGTGCAGGGCCACCGCTTTGGCGTGCATGTCGCCACGCTCGGCAGCCGCGACCCGGGTGCGCCCGCGATTGGCATCTTCGGCGGCATACACGGGCTGGAGCGCATCGGCACGCAGCTGGTGCTGGATTACCTGCGCTCGGTGCTGTCCCGCCTGGCCTGGGACGAGTTGCTGCACCG
>JABFVP010000498.1 GCA_013362725.1 Cupriavidus sp. | reverse complement strand
GGTTCACCACCTGCCGCGCGATCAGCGGGCTCATCGGCGAGCCGCCCGCGCGCAGTTCGCCGATCGAGGCGGCGATGCGGTCGGTGGTTTCATCCTTGAGCAGGTAGCCGATGGCGCCGGCCTCGATGCTGGCCAGCACATGCTGGTCGTCGCCGAACACCGTCACGACCATGCAGTCGCAGCCGGGATAGCGCTCGCGCGCGTTGCGGATCACGTCGATGCCGCTGCCGTCGGGCAGGCCGAGGTCGCACAGCAGCACGTCGGGCTGGTGCTGCGCCAGCCACGCCAGCGCCTCCGCCACGGTCGAGGCGCAGCCCGCCACCACGGCATCGGCCGCATGCAGGTCGACGGCCTGCGCCAGCCGGCGCAGCGCCAGGGGATCGTCTTCGACGATGAGGACTCTTGTTGTGCTTCCCATGCCTGTACTCTCAAGCCACGCGGCGGTGCGAGCCCTGTGTTGCCGCGCGATGCGCTGGTTGGACAGGGTGCGCCGGCACGACGGCGGATTCTGACATATCCCGCCCTTGCGCGGACGGCCCGGCGGGCCCGTTCAGGGTAAACGCCGCCGCCCGTACCCATCGCACGGCCGCACGGCGTTGCCCATCCCATATTCAGGGGAGGGCATCGCGCCGGGCCTGCTCCTAGTCGAAGATCGAAGCCCGCTTACCCACGCTTGCTCCGCTGCGTGCGGACCAAGCCACACACCGCCGCCCAGGCTGCATCCCTTACACGCTCTGAAACCGTTGCACGGACGCCAGCCCGCCCGGTGCCCGTGTACCGGGGCCGCGCGGCCATCGGTCGCACGGTACGAATCTTGCCCCTAGCCGTGTATCCGCCCGCGGTACCGGCGTGATTTTGCGCCGGCTTCCGCACATGGCGTTTTACCTTGTCAGGAAATCAGCATGGGCTACTACTACGATGAGCGTGAAGCGCGCGACCAGCGCGAACGCCGCCAGGCATGGGATGACGACGACTGGCAGCCGGAATCGGAACGCGAGCGCTGGCAAGCGCAGCGCCGACGCCAGCAAATGACTCCGGGCCAGACCAGCTATGGCGGCCCTGCCCGCCCGGCCCGGGAATTCAACGAGCAGTACGGCACCAGCCGCTACCCCGACTATCCCCGTGAGGGGCGCTACGGCAGCGACTTGCGCTATGGCCTGAACGGCGGCTACGGCTGGGAACGTGCCGGCGAATGGCGTGACCCGCAGGCCTGGGAGCGGGACGACGAATACGCGGAGCAGCAATGGCGCCAGAGCGCCGAACGCGCCCGCGAGCCGCGTGAGCGTTATCAGGCGCGCGAGCGCTATGAGGGCCGCGGAGCGGCGCGCGACCAAGGCCGCGAGCGCTACTTCAGCGACCTGCGCAGCGACCGCCGCTACTGGACCGACCCGGACGACGACGAAGAGGAAGAACACCGCTACACGGTGGAAAGCCACGGCCGCGGCTATCGCCAGTACGCGCAGATGCGCGGCTGGGAAACCGATGAAGACCGCGAGAATGAGCGCGACGACGAGCGCGGGCACGGCGTGCTCTACAACCTGGGCCGCCGCATCGGCGAAGTGGTGGGCGACTGGTTCGGCACGTCCGACGAGCACGAACGGCGTTCCGGCCCGCGCGGCTACCAGCGCAGCGACGAGCGCATCCGCGACCAGATCTGCGAGCGGCTCAGCTATGCGCGCGGCGTGGATGTGAGCGATGTCAGCGTCGATGTCAACGATGGCGTGGTGTCGTTGACCGGAACCGTGCGCGACCGCGGCCAGAAGTATTACATCGAGGACATGGCCGACGGCACCTACGGCGTGAAGGAAGTCAACAATGACATCCGCGTGCGCCGCGACAGCGAGCGCGTCGGCGAGTCGTCAGGCGTTACCCGCAGCGCGGGCAGCACAGGCAGCAGCAGCGACTCCAGCAGCTCGCCTGGTGCGGGCAGCGCTACCGCCACCACCGGCGGCAGCGCCGCCAGCACCACGACGGGCAGCACCTGGCGCGCCTAAAGGCCAGCAGCCGGCGGAAATCTTCCGCCGGCTTTTTTGTGCATCCGGCCACTGTCCCACACCCGCACACCGCCCGCACCGCATGCCCGCGTCCAGGCTGAAGATCGCCACCTTCAACATCAACGGCATCCGCAGCCGCGTGGGTGCGCTGTGCCACTGGCTCGCGCGCGAAGCGCCGGACATCGTCTGCCTGCAGGAACTGAAGACCGCCGACGAGAGCTTCCCGGCGCGCGAGATCCGCGACGCCGGCTATGGCGCGATCTGGCATGGCCAGAAATCCTGGAACGGCGTCGCCATCCTGGCGCGCGGCGCGGACCCGGTCGAGGTGCGGCGCGGCCTGCCCGGCGACCCCGACGACAGCCACAGCCGCTACCTGGAGGCGGCGGTCGCGGGCCTGCTGGTAGGCTGCCTCTACCTGCCGAACGGCAACCCGCAGCCCGGGCCCAAGTTCGACTACAAGCTGGCCTGGTTCGAACGGCTGATCTCGCATGCGCAGGAACTGTTCGACAGCGGCCACCCAGTGGTGCTGGCCGGTGACTACAACGTGGTGCCGACCGACCAGGACATCTACAACCCACGCTCGTGGCGCAAGGATGCCCTGCTGCAACCGGAAAGCCGTGAGGCGTACGCGCGCCTGCTGGCGCAGGGCTGGACCGATGCGCTGCGCCAGCACCATCCCGATGCGCCGATCTACACCTTCTGGGATTATTTCCGCCAGCACTGGCAGACCAACTCCGGCCTGCGCATCGACCACCTGCTGCTGAGCGCCGAGCTGGCGCCGCGGCTGCGCGACGCCGGCGTCGACCGCTGGGTGCGCGGCGAAGACCATCCCAG
>JABFVP010000658.1 GCA_013362725.1 Cupriavidus sp. | reverse complement strand
GCCTGCCAATCGGGCAGCATGCACGCGGCTGGGGCAAGCCGCGGCGACTGCGCCGGCGCGCTTGGCTAGAATGCAAGCGCCCGAGCTTCCATGGCTTGCGGCGCATGACAAGGAAAGAGCAATGGCGATGTTTCGGGAGGGCAAGACCGGGGCCATCGAGATCCGCAAGCAGAAGCGCGCGGACCTGGTGGCGGAAGAGCTCAAGCGGCTGATTACCCAGCGCAACCTGCGCCCGGGCGACAAGCTGCCGCACGAGGTCAAGCTGCAGCAGATGTTCTCGGTCAGCAAGAGCACCATCCGCGAGGCACTGAAGTCGCTGGAGGTGCAGGGCCTGATCCGTGTCAGCACCGGCCCGGCGGGCGGCGGCACGATCGTCGAAGTGCCGCTGGACCGCACCTTCCAGCTGATGCAGAACTACCTGTTCTTCAAGGACGTCGGCATTGCCGACATCTATACCGTGCGCCGGCTGCTGGAGCCGGAGTTGGCCGCCGGCGCGGTGCCGCATCTGACCGACGACGATTTCCGCGCGCTGGAGCGCACCATCGACCTGTGCGACCCGGCCTCGGCCGCGGCCGCGACGCCGCTGCTGGACCAGCGCCAGGAAGACCTGACCTTCCACGACATCCTGGCCGCGGCCAATCCCAACCCGATGCTGCGCTTCTCATGCGAGCTGATCAACGAGATGATCCGCCAGCTGGTGGTGTTCGGCAACGACACCCCTGCGTGCGAGCACGAGAAATTCGGCGCGGCCAATGTCAAGTTCCACAAGCGCATTGTGGAGGCGGCACGCCAGCGCGACGCCGAGACGGTACGCGCGCTGATGTCGGCGCATATGGAAGAGTGCACGCATTACGTCACCCGCATGAACGGGCGGGTTCATGGCCGCCTGGTGCTCGACTCGGAAATGCCGCGGCGCGGCCGGATGCTGCCGGCCGCCGCCGAATGAACCGCGGGCCGGCGCGCCCGCGATCGCGTCAGCCAGCCGCGTCGAGACGCGCCGCCGCCCGCTTCAGCCGCGCCACGCCCTCGGCGATCTGCGCCGGCGCCGCGCCCGCGAACGACAGCCGGAACGCGGGCCGTGCGCGGCGCTGCGCGTAGAAGCCGGCCCCGGGGACGAACAACACCTTTTCCGCGATTGCATGCGGCAGCAGCGCGGCTGCATCGCCGACGCCTTCCAGCGCAGCCCACAGGAACATGCCGCCTGCCGGCAAGGCAAAGCGGATGCGCTCGCCGAAGGCCTGCCACAGCGCCTGGGCCAGCCGGTCGCGCTTGTCGCGGTAGAACGCGATCTCTCGCTCCACCTGCGCGGGCAGCCGCCCGTCCGCCAGGTATTGCGCCGCCGCCAGCTGGATCCACGGCGGCGTGCACAGATCCGACACCTGCTTGGCGATCACCGCGCGGCGGATGATTTCCGGCGCGGCCACCATCCAGCCGATGCGCAGGCCGGGCGCCAGCGTCTTCGACAGGCTGGCCAGGTGCACCAGCCACGGACGGGCGCCGGGCACCTGGTCGCTCAGCGCCAGCAGCGACGGCGGCGCGGCGCCGTCGAAGCTCAGCGCGCCATAGGGATCATCTTCGACCAGTACCACCTGGTGCCGCGCCGCCAGCTCCAGCAGCCGCAGTCGGCGCTCGGGTGACAGCGTGGCGCCGGTCGGGTTGGCGAAGGTCGGCACGGTATAGATCAGACGCGGGCGCACCGCGCCGTCGGCCAGCATGGCCGCGAGCGCATCGACGTCCATGCCGTGCTGGGCGGACGGCACGCCGCGTGCGTCTGCGCCCGCCCGACGCAGCGCCTGCAGAGTCGCCGAATAGGTCGGCTCCTCGACCAGCACCACGCTGCCCGGCTCGACCAGCGCGCGCACCAGGAAATCGAAGCCCTGCTGCGAGCCGCTGGTGACCAGCAGTTCGTCCCGCGTCACCGCCGCACCGCGCTGCGCCATCAGCGCCACCAGGGCGTCGCGCAGCGCGGGCGCGCCTTCGGTGGCGCCGTATTGCAGGCATTCGGCGGGCCGCTCGCGCAGCACCTGCGCGGACGCGGCACCAATGCCGTCGGCATCGAACAGCGCGGCCGACGGGTAGCCGCCCGCGAAGGAGATCATCTCCGGGTCCGACAGGTACTTGAACAACTCGCGGATCGGCGAGCCTTCCGGCTCGCGCAGCGCGGGAACGAACGGATAGGCGACGGTCATGGTCCAGGCTCGCCTTAGCAAGCAGCGGCGGTCATCTTGAAGATGCCCTGCGCATTGCCCGCATCGAAGCCCAGGTCGGTGCGCGTGACCGCCCGCGCGTCATCGACGTAGCGGTCGCGGGTAATGAACTCGTAGAACGAGCCCGGCACCTCGCGCACCACCTCGGCGCCGTCCGCGCCGATAAAGGCGCGGCGCACCGGGTCGGCGCGGAACGCGGTCTGGCGCACGCGACCGCTGCGCGACACTTCGACCTTGTCCTTGATCGGCCGGCCCAGGCGCTTCTGCTCCTCCGCCAGCGCGAACACGTCCTCGACGCGATCGGTGGCATGGTTGAAGGCATTGCCCTCGGTGGCGATCCACGCCATCTCGGCCGACTCGGCCAGCAGCGCCTCGTAGTCGGCCAGCCGCGGCGCTGCGTGATGGCGCTCGAAGCAGCGCGCCAGCGCACCGATCAGCTCGCCGGCATCCGCCAGCGGCAACGACCCTTCGCGCTCGAGCTCCCACAGCAGCGCCTGCGCGCGCGGCGTCAGCGGATCGACCGAGGTTTCGAGGACCCGGCTGACCGCCTGCTGGAAGCCCGCGCTGAAGCGCTCCGGGTGCAGCTCGCTGACAAAGAATTGCGCGATCTCTTCCGGTGCGTCCTCATGCGCGT
>JABFVP010000640.1 GCA_013362725.1 Cupriavidus sp. | reverse complement strand
TCGGATTTCTTCAGCGCGCGCAGATAGAAGCTGATGCCGGCCACCGGCGCGCCGATCATCAGGTACCAGTACTGCACGAAGAAGTCCGAGATCGCGATCACCAGCAGCGTCGGCGCCGGCAGATTGGCGCCGAAGCTGGAGAACACGCCCTTGAACGCCGGGATCACGAACAGCATCAGGATCACCGTGACGGCAAAGGCGACCGTCAGCACCGCGATCGGGTAGATCATCGCCGACTTGATCTGTCCCTTCAGCGCGATGGTCTTCTCCATGTACAGCGACAGGCGTTCCAGCAGCGAGTCAAGGATGCCGCCCTGTTCGCCGGCATCGATCAGGTTGCAGTAGAGCGTGTCGAAGTATTTGGGGTGGCGGCGGAATGCCGCGGCCATGCTGCTGCCGGCTTCGATGTCGAAGCGGATGTCGGACAGCAGCTGGGTGAAGTTGGGATTCACGTGCCCGCGCGCGATGATGTCGATCGACTGCAGCAGCGGGATGCCGGCCTTGAGCATGGTCGACAGCTGCCGGGTGAAGTAGGCGATGTCCTTCTCGGTGATCTTGCGCCCGCGCGCGGCCTTGCGCTTCTTCAGCTTGACGATGGTCAGGCCCTGCTTGCGCAGCGTGGCGGTGACCTCGGCCTGGTTTTCGGCACGCAGTTCGCCGGTGAAGGTCTTGCCCTTGCGGTCCTTGCCTTCCCACTCGAAGATGTACTGGGTGGGTGCCTTGCGTCCCTTTCCTGATTTGGCCCGTGACGGTGCCCCCGTCCGGGCGGCCGCTGCTGGTGCGCGCGTCGCCATGGTATTGACCCCCGATGTAAATGACGCTTGTTGTGCGTCTTGTCTTTACGTTGTGTCCCGCTTGCCTACGTGTTCGTGGTCGCCAGCACTTCTTCGAGTGACGTGACGCCCTGCCTGACCTTCAGCAGCCCCGCTTCGCGCAACGATAGCACGCCGTCCTTGCGCGCCTGCTCGGCAATCTGCAGCGCGGTGCCGTGCGCCAGGATGATCTCCTGCATCGATTCGGTGATCGGCATCACCTGATAGATGCCGCAGCGGCCCTTGTAGCCCGTGCCGTTGCAGCGCTCGCAGCCCACCGGATGGTAGGGCTGCCAGCTGCCATCCAGGTCCTGCTCACGAAACCCCGCTTCCAGCAGGGCCTCGCGCGGGATCTCGCCCGCGCGCTTGCAGCTGCACAGCCGCCGCGCCAGCCGCTGCGCGGTAATCATCAGCACGCTCGACGCGATATTGAAGGGAGCCACGCCCATGTTCATCAGGCGCGTCAGCGTGGTCGGCGCGTCGTTGGTGTGCAGCGTCGACAACACCAGGTGGCCGGTCTGAGCGGCCTAGATGGATATGTCTGCGGTTTCCAGGTCACGGATTTCGCCGACCATGATGATGTCCGGGTCCTGGCGCAGGAACGAGCGCAGCGCGGCGGCGAAGGTCAGCCCGGCCTTGTCGTTGACGTTGACCTGGTTGATGCCCGGCAGCTGGATTTCGGCCGGGTCCTCGGCCGTCGAGATATTGATGTCGCCCTGGTTCAGCAGGTTCAGGAAGGTGTACAGCGACACGGTCTTGCCGCTGCCGGTGGGGCCGGTCACCAGCACCATGCCGTAGGGGCGCTTGATCACGTCCAGCAGCAGCGCCTTCTGCGCGGGCTCATAGCCGAGCTGGTCGATGTCGAGCTTGTCGGACGACGATTCCAGGATCCGCATCACGATCTTCTCGCCGAACAGCGTCGGCAGCGTCGATACGCGGAAGTCCACCGCCTTCTCGACGGTTTCCTTGGCATCCTTGTCCTTGGGCAGCGCGATCAGCAGCTTCATGCGGCCGTCCTGCGGCACGCGCTTTTCAGAAATATCCAGCCGCGACAGCACCTTGATGCGGGTCGCAATCTTGTCGCGGATGTCCAGCGGCGGGCGCGCGACCTCCTGCAGCACGCCGTCGACACGGAAGCGGATCCGGTAGAAGGTTTCGAACGGTTCGAAGTGCAGGTCCGACGCGCCGCGGTGGAAGGCCTCGGTCAGCAGCTTCTGCAGAAAGCGCACCACCGGGGCGTCGTCGATGCTGTCGGACGCGGTGCGGTTGCGCGGGTTGGCGGCGGCGGCGACCGGATCGTATTCGATCATCTTGCGCTCGGCCTGCACCGGCGAGATGTTCTTCAGCGTGCCCAGCGCCTCGCCGGCGGCGCGCACATGCTTCATCAGCTTGTCGTGCTCGACCACCACCGCTTCGACAGGCAGCTTGTACTTGTCGCGGATCGCGTCCAGGCCGGCCTGGTTGGACGGATCGGAGATTGCCAGCACCAGCCGGTTCTCGCGCCGGCCCAGCGGCAGCAGCCGGTGGGCATGGAATTCACGGTTGCCGGCCAGCGCCGGCGGCACCTTGGCGAGGTTGTACTGCGCCAGGTCCAGCAGCGGCAGCTGGTACTTGTCCGCGGCGAACAGCGCCAGGTCGTGCGCGCTCATGGTGCCGCTGCCGACGATCTCGTCGATCAGCTGCGATTGCTTTTCACGCGCGGCCTGCTCGAGCTGAGCAAGCAGCGCGGGCGCGATACGCCGGCTCTGGGCCAGGGCAAGTCCGAGTGTCATGGCAGGTGCGCAGTGGTTGGAGCAGTGTCCGCGGACAGGGCAGGACGAGACGAGCCCGCTTCTAGGGATCGGGGCAGTTTGCCGATGGGGTCACTTTTTGTAAAGGCGACGGCGGGACGTATTGGCGTTTGCGCGACACCGGCGCAACCCTACTTGCGCGGGGCCCGGCCGCCGGGGCCCGCGAACACAGCAGACGGCACTTTGAGAATTGCCTCCATCCCGATGGGTCGCTGACCAGCCATGCTTTCCGGCGTGGTGGCTCGCCGGCTTACCGCCTGGGCTGATCTGTTATAGAATCTAAAATGAGTGCATAACATCGCATGAGGCGAAACTACAAGAAGCCTTTCGCTCAGTTCGTCAAGAAAGCACACAAGCCGCTGCAGCTGGCGATCGAAGACGAGGTTGAGAAGCTCTGTGCCGTGCCCGAACTGGGGGAAGCGAAGATTGGGGACTTGGCTGGCATCCGGGTACACAAGTTCAGGTTCAACCGGCAGCGATACCTGATCGCCTATCGACCATTGCAGGAGTTCAACGTGAAAGGCGTGGCACTTGAAGTGCTATGGATTGATTTCTATAGGGTCGGCTCGCATGAGAACTTCTATGACGAGCTCAAGAAATACCTGAAGGCAGAAAGGAATGGACACGATGACGGCTGAAGATCTGCTGCATGCCCTCGGCGAGTTGCCCCCGCGGGAGCGCGTCAGGTTCTTCACACTGATCGGGCAGCAGGCCTTTGGTGACGAGAATTTCTCGCACGAGGAAGTCTTCGGCCATCTGGCTGACGAGGATTTCACCGCGGCAGAGGCTGCGCAGTACCTCGAAATCTCGATGGCCACCTTCCGCCGGCTGGTGCGCGATGGCAAGCTGGCTCCACGGGCGGAAGTCGGGCGCAGCCAGCTTTTCTCCGTGGCGGAGCTGAAGACATTCAAGCGACGGCGCAAAGCCATCAAGGGCTGAGGAGGGAGGAGTAGAAAGACAAAAAGCCGAACCAACTTTCGTTGATTCGGCTTCTTAAATCTGGTCGGGGTGAGAGGATTCGAACCTCCGGCCTCTACGTCCCGAACGTAGCGCTCTACCAGGCTAAGCTACACCCCGATTTGGTTTGCCGGCAGACGTTTGGCGTCAGCAGCAAAGAACGTAAGTTTAGCAGCGTTTTTTTTGGAATGGAAGAGGGGGCAGGAAAACGCCGCTCGTCCCGGCTTACGACTGCCGCTGCAGCGAGAACGCGCAGAGCTGGATCAGCGTTTCCTTCAGCTCCGACGGCGGGAACTGCCGCGCCGCCTGCTCGGCGGCTTCGGCCTCGCGCCGTGCCGCTTCGAAGGTGACCTCGAGCGCGCCGCTGGCGTGGATCGCGGCGAAAACCGCGTCGAAATGGTCGGTGCCGCCCTGCACGATCGCGTCGCGGGCCAGCTGGCGCTGCTCGGCGCTGCCGTGTTCCAAGAGGTGCAGCAGCGGCAGGGTGGGCTTGCCTTCGCGCAGGTCGTCGCCGGCGTTCTTGCCCATCTGCTCGGCGCTGGCGGTGTAGTCCAGCATGTCGTCGATCAGCTGGAACGCGGTGCCGATGCGGCGGCCGTATTCGGCGGCGGCTTCTTCCATCTGCGCGTCGGCGCCGGACAGCACCGCGCCCAGTTGCGCGGCGGCCTCGAACAGCTTGGCGGTCTTGTAGCGGATTACCTTCAGGTAGCGCTCGACGGTGACGTCGGGGTCATGCATGTTCAGCAGCTGCAGCACTTCGCCCTCGGCGATCACGTTGGTCGCGTTGGACAGGATTTCCATGATGCGCATGCTGCCGGCATCGACCATCATCTGGAACGCGCGCGAATAGAGGAAGTCGCCCACCAGCACGCTGGCTGCATTGCCGAACACCGCGTTGGCGGTGTCGCGCCCGCGCCGCAGCTCGGACTCGTCGACCACATCGTCGTGCAGCAGGGTGGCGGTGTGGATGAACTCCACGACGGCGGCCAGCTCATGGTGGCGGTTGCCGTCGTAGCCCAGCGCGCGTGCGGTCAGCAGCAGGATCACCGGGCGCAGGCGCTTGCCACCGGCACCGATGATGTATTCGCCGATCTGCTCGATCAGCGGGACTTCAGAGGACAGCCGCTGGCGGATAACAGCATCGACCGCGCGCATGTCTGCAGCGACCGGGGCAAGCAAGGCAGTGGCGGAAGGCTGGGACAAGATGATCACCGTTACGCAAAACCGGACGATTATATGCGATGCAGGCGGCGTTCTACGCATGCCCCGCATTGTTGCCGGACGGTTGGGCAGGTATGCGCGCGGCGGCGCCGACGGCCGGCGCCGCTATAATTCGGGCATGGACAAGCCCGTACCTCGCCGCCACCTGCGCCGCACCGCGTGGTGGGTGGCGTTTGCCGCACTGGCAGGGTTCCTTCTCGCCGATCTGACTTGATCGGACTGTTGCCAGTTGTGCTGGCAGCGCCGCTCCCAGGCTATGTACCTGTTTTCTTTGCGGTTTTCCCCGATCTCGTTTACAATTCCCGGTTTCCTCCGGTAGTCGCTCGCCTTGCGGGTCCTTGCCGGTGGGAGATAACCGGGCCGCATCGCGCGGCTTCGGCGTTTTATTCACATCCGAGAGGTTCGACAATGTACGCGGTCGTAAAAACCGGCGGCAAGCAATACAAGGTTGCTGCTGGCGAAAAACTGAAAGTAGAACAGATACCGGCAGACATTGGCGCAGAAATCACGCTCGACCAGGTGCTCGCAGTGGGCGCCGGCGACCAAATCAAGTTTGGTACGCCGCTGGTGAGCGGGGCTTCCGTCAAGGCTACCGTTATCTCCCAGGGTCGTCACGACAAGGTGAAGATCTTCAAGATGCGCCGTCGCAAGCACTACCAGAAGCGTCAGGGCCATCGTCAGAATTACACCGAACTGCGCATCGAAGCGATCGTTGCCTGATCGATCGAGCGTAATCCGGTAAAGCGACAGGAGTAAGACATGGCACAGAAAAAAGGCGGCGGTTCCACGCGGAACGGCCGTGATTCCGAATCGAAGCGTCTGGGCGTGAAGGTGTTTGGTGGCCAGGCCATCAACGCCGGCGGCATCATCGTGCGCCAGCGCGGTACCCGTGTGCATGCCGGCGACAACGTCGGCGTGGGCAAGGACCACACGCTGTTCGCCCTGGTCGACGGCCACGTGCAGTTCGCCGTCAAGGGCCCTGCCAAGAAGCAGCAAGTCAGCGTCGTTCCGGCGGCCTGATCACAGCCTTTGCAGGACGAAAGGCCCCGCAACGCTTGCGGGGCTTTTTCTTTTCTGGCGAAGTAAACTACGCCGGTCCCCGATCAGCCGGTCCCTGCCGATCCATTACGGAAAACCCATCATGAAGTTCATCGACGAAGCCCGAATCGAAGCCATCGCCGGCAACGGCGGCAATGGCAGCGCCTCGTTCCGGCGCGAGAAGTTTGTGCCCTTCGGCGGCCCGGATGGGGGCGACGGCGGCCGGGGCGGCAGCGTGTTCGCCGTGGCGGACCGCAATATCAATACGCTGATCGACTTCCGCTACGCCAAGAAGCATGTGGCGAAGAACGGCGAGAACGGCCGCGGCTCCGACTGCTACGGCGCCGCCGGCGAAGACATCACGCTGCGCATGCCGGTGGGCACGCTGATCACGGACATGGACACCGGCGAAGTCATTGCCGACCTGACCGAGCACGGCCAGCGCGTGTGCCTGGCAGAGGGCGGCATGGGCGGCTGGGGCAACCTGCATTTCAAGTCCAGTACCAACCGCGCGCCGCGCCAGCAGGTCGACGGCAAGCCGGGCGAGCGCCGCATGCTCAAGCTCGAGCTGAAGGTGCTGGCCGACGTCGGCCTGCTGGGTATGCCCAATGCCGGCAAGTCGACCTTTATCTCGCATATCTCCAACGCGCGCCCCAAAGTGGCGGACTATCCGTTCACCACGCTGCATCCCAACCTGGGCGTGGTGCGCGTGGACCATGAGCAATCGTTCGTGGTCGCCGACATCCCCGGCCTGATCGAGGGCGCTGCCGAGGGCGCGGGCCTGGGCCACCAGTTCCTGCGCCACCTGCAGCGCACCGGTCTGCTGCTGCATATCGTCGACCTGGCGCCGTTCGACGAAGCGGTCGACCCGGTCGCCGAGGCCAAGGCCATCGTCAACGAGCTGAAGAAGTACGACGAGACCCTGTATGAAAAGCCGCGCTGGCTGGTGCTGAACAAGCTCGACATGGTGGCCGAGGACGAGCGCGCGGCGAAGGTGAAGGACTTCCTCAAGCGCTACAAGTGGAAGGGTCCGGTGTTCCAGATCTCGGCACTCACCGGCGAAGGCTGCCGCGAGCTGATCTATGCGATCAAGGACCACCTGCAGGCGATCAAGGCCGAAGAGGCCGCGGCGCTCGCAGAGCCGGACATCCGCCTGGACGACCGCCTGCATAACGTCGACCAGGACCAGCGCGAGGCATAAACAAGAATCAGCGGTTCCGAACGATCTCCGGAGACAGGATTTCCACCATGCAATCGGTCATCGCGCAGGCAAAGCGCATCGTCGTCAAAGTGGGCTCCAGCCTGGTCACCAACGACGGCAAGGGGCTGGACCACGACGCCATCGCCCGCTGGGCGGCCCAGATCGCCAAGCTTCGCGTGGCCGGCAAGGAAGTTGTGCTGGTCAGCTCGGGCGCCATTGCCGAAGGCATGCAGCGGCTAGGCTGGGCGCGCCGTCCGAAGGAAATCCATGAGCTGCAGGCCGCCGCGGCGGTCGGCCAGATGGGGCTGGCGCAGGTCTACGAGAGCCAGTTCGGCCGCTATGGCATCCGCACCGCGCAGGTGCTGCTGACCCACGCCGACCTGGCCGACCGCGAGCGCTACCTGAACGCCCGTTCCACGCTGCTGACGCTGTTGTCGCTGGGCGTGGTGCCGATCATCAACGAGAACGACACCGTGGTCACCGACGAAATCAAGTTCGGCGACAACGACACGCTCGGCGCGCTGGTCACCAACCTGATCGAAGGCGACGCGCTGGTGATCCTGACCGACCAGCGTGGTCTGTACACCGCCGATCCGCGCAAGGACCCGGCCGCGCAGTTCGTCGACGAGGCCCTGGCCGGCACGCCGGAGCTGGAAGCGATGGCCGGGGGCGCGGGCACGTCGATCGGGCGCGGCGGCATGCTGACCAAGATCCTGGCGGCCAAGCGCGCGGCCAAGTCGGGGGCGCATACCGCCATCGCCTCGGGCCGCGAGGCCAACGTGCTAGAGCGCCTGGCGGCCGGCGAGGCGATCGGCACCCAGCTGCTGGCGCCGACCGGCCGGCTCACGGCACGCAAGCAATGGATGGCCGACCACCTGCAGCTGCGCGGCCGCGTGGTGATCGACAACGGCGCGGTCGAGAAGCTGACTGGCGGCGGCAAGTCGCTGCTGCCGATCGGCGTGGTCGAGGTGCAGGGCGAATTCGCACGCGGCGAGGTGATCGCCTGCGTGGACGGGCAGGGCAAGGAGGTGGCGCGCGGCATCACCAACTATTCCAGCGCGGAATCGCGGCTGATCGCGCGCAAGCCGTCGTCCGAGATCGAGTCGGTGCTCGGCCACCTGAACGAGCCCGAGCTGATCCATCGCGACAACCTGGTGCTGGTCTGAGCGACGCAAGCAAAAACGGCGGGACTGCCAGGCAGTCCCGCCGTTTTTTTTTATGCCTGCACCGCTTGCGTCAGCGCTTGTTCGGCGCACGCGATTGCAGCTCGCGCACCATGTCCGCGGGCTTGCCGGCCACGGTGCGGCCCTCGCAGAAGAAATCGACCGCCAGCGTGGCGGCGTAGGCGTTGCGCGCCCCGGCTTCCATGCGGTGCCAGGTCTCGCCGTAGTCGCTGCTGTTAGGCACCCATTCGGTCGCGCCTGTTGGCAGTGTCGCGTACAGCTTGCGCTCGAAAGCGTCGCAGCGCATGCCTTCGAAGGTCACGTTGCGCGCGCCGCTCTGGCTGGTGGTGACCACGGTGTAGCGCACCACGTTGTCCTTGCCCACCGAGACCGACTTGCTGTCCACCGCGAACGACAGCGTGCCGGTGCCCGCCACCGAGAACGGGATCAGGTTGGCCTCCTGCGGCAAGGGCGGCAGCATGGCCTTGGCTTCCTCGAAGGTCTTGGGCGCGAACGGGTTGTTCCAGGTGCTTTCTTCCTCGGCCATCTCCTTGCCGGTGGTCTTGCAGCCGGCCAGCGCCAGGCTGGCCGCGGCAAGCAGCAATCCGGCCGCGCCCAGGCCGCCGCGGCGGCCCACGCCGGTCAAACTAGTCATCAGTGCTCCGTGTAGTGGATACCGGCGTCGCCGGCGAAACGTAGTCGGCCGTGGCCGGGGCCTGCGCATTGCCGTCCGCGTCGGCCTGCTGCGCGGCCTGGGCGCGGCTCAACGCCTGGCCGCGCGGTCCGCCGTGGCGCCCGTGCACGCCGTGGGCGCCATGGTTGCCGTGCGTCCCATACGGGCTGAGCGGCACGCGCGGGTGCCGGTTCAGGAAGCGTGACAATTCCGTCAGCGCCATCTGGTAGACATCGCGCTTGAACTCTATCACGGCCTCGAGCGGCACCCAGTAATGGCTCCAGCGCCAGGCATCGAACTCCGGGTGCTCGGTGGCGCGCAGATGGATGTCGCAGTCCCTGCCGGCCATGCGCAGCAGGAACCAGATTTGTTTCTGGCCCTTGTAGTGGCCGCGGATCTCGCGGCGGATGAACTTGTCCGGCACCTCGTAACGCAGCCAGTCGCGCGTGCGACCGACGATCCTGACGTGCTCCGGAAGCAGGCCGATTTCCTCATGCAGTTCGCGGTACATGGCCTGTTCCGGCGTTTCGCCGTACTTGATGCCGCCCTGCGGAAACTGCCAGGAGTGTTCGCCGATTCGCTTGCCCCAGAAAACCTCGTTTCTTGCGTTGAGGAGGATGATGCCGACGTTCGGGCGAAAGCCTTCACGATCGAGCATGACTGCACCTCGAATCCTTTAGAATTACGCTGATTATAAAGGAAGCGCGCAGCCGGGCCCGGACCGGGGGATGGTGGTTTTCCCCGAGCGGAAGGGCAGTTTCAGGCGCGTGCGCATAATTCAGCGCCGCCAGCCCCCGGATTGTGCCGGGACGGATTTTTCCGACCTCGGCGGCCCAGAGAGAAATTACGGATGAAAGCCTCGCAATTCTTCATTTCCACCCTCAAGGAAGCGCCCGCCGACGCGGAAATCGTTTCGCACAAGCTGATGATGCGCGCCGGCATGATCAAGAAGCTGGGTGCCGGCATCTACAACTACATGCCGATCGGGCTGCGCGTGATCCGCAAGGTGGAAAACATCGTGCGCGAGGAAATGAACCGGGCCGGAGCGGTGGAACTGTCGATGCCGGTGATCCAGCCGGCCGAGCTGTGGCAGGAAACCGGCCGCTGGGACAAGATGGGGCCCGAACTGCTGCGCCTGAAGGACCGCCATGAGCGCGACTTCGCGGTCCAGCCCACCTCCGAAGAGGTAGTGACCGATATCGCCCGCTCGGAAATCCGCAGCTACAAGCAGCTGCCGGTCAATTTCTACCAGATCCAGACCAAGTTCCGCGACGAGCGCCGGCCGCGCTTCGGCATCATGCGCGGGCGCGAGTTCACCATGAAGGACGCCTATTCCTTCGACCGCGACACCGACGGCCTGCGCAAGTCGTACGAGAACATGTACGACGCCTACGTGCGCATCTTCCGCCGCTTCGGGCTGGAGTTCCGCGCGGTGGCGGCCGACAACGGCGCCATCGGCGGTTCGGGGTCGCATGAGTTCCACGTGATTGCCGATACCGGCGAAGACGCCATCGTCTACTGCCCGGCCTCGGCCTACGCCGCCAACATGGAGGCCGCCGAGGCGCTGCCGCTGCTGGCCGAGCGGGCCGCGCCCAAGCAGGACCTGGTCAAGACCTTCACCCCGGAGAAGGTCAAGTGCGAGCAGGTCGCCGAATTCCTGAACATCCCGCTGGAAACCAACGTCAAGTCGATCGTGCTGGCCACCGACGGCGACGCCGGCACCCAGATCTGGCTGCTGCTGATCCGCGCCGACCATGAGCTGAACGAGGTCAAGGCCTCGAAGGTGCCGGGGCTGGCCGAGTTCCGCTTCGCCACCGAGAACGAGATCGTCGAGGCCTTCGGCTCGCCGCCGGGCTACCTGGGCCCGATCGACATGAAGAAGCCGGTCAAGGTGGTGGCCGACCGCACCGTCGCCAACATGAGCGACTTCGTCTGCGGCGCCAATTACCGCGACTACCACTACACCGGCGTCAACTGGGGCCGCGACCTGCCCGAGCCGATCGTGGCCGACCTGCGCAAGGTGGT
>JABFVP010000430.1 GCA_013362725.1 Cupriavidus sp. | reverse complement strand
CGATCTGACGCTGATCTACCGCAACTACACCAGCCGACAGTTCATCTCGTTCGAGGTGTTCCGGCGCCGCTATGCCTATCCCAGCCTGGTGGCGATCGGGCTGCTCTACAACCTGGGCATCTGGATCGACAAGTTCATGTTCTGGTACGCGCCGTCCACCGGCCACCAGGTGATCGGGCCGCTGCGCGCGTCGATCATCTACGACATCCCGGTGTTCCTGGCCTACCTCGCCATCATTCCCGGCATGGCGGTGTTCCTGGTGCGCATCGAGACCGATTTCGTCGAGTACTACGACGCGTTCTACGATGCGGTGCGCGGCGGCAGCTCGCTGGAGCATATCGAGGACATGCGCAACACCATGGTCCAGACCATCCGGCTGGGCCTGTACGAGATCGTCAAGGTGCAGGCCATCGCCGCGCTGCTGCTGTTCGCGGTGGGCACGTGGGTGCTGCGGCTGCTGGGCATTTCCGAGCTGTACCTGCCGCTGCTGTACGTCGACGTGATCGGCGCCAGCCTGCAGGTGGTGCTGCTGGGCGTTCTCAACATCTACTTCTACCTGGACCGGCGCCGCGAGGTGCTGCTGCTGACCGCGCTGTTCGTGGTGCTGAACTGCGCCCTGACGCTGCTCACGCTGCAGCTGGGGCCGGCCTGGTATGGCTATGGCTTCGCGGTGTCGCTGCTGGTGGTGGTGGCGCTGGCGCTGGCCATGCTGGACCACAAGCTCGAGCGGCTGGAGTACGAGACCTACATGCTGCAATAGCGTCCGCGAACACGCGCCGGCGCACCCCACGTCGGGGCGTCTCGACGGAACGGGCCGCGATTGGGTAACATTGCGGCAGCCGGCGGGCTTCGGCCTGGCCCGCCGGTTCAGATCGACGGCCGCGCCCCCTTGCCAGGGTGAAATACAAAGAATGACTTGCCGGCCGGGCCGTCGACACGCCGTGGCAGAGACCGCAGTTGCAGTCGGAAGCTGGCAGAAGGGTGTAGAGGTATGCGAATTGCATCCGTGGAGGATGATCCGGATCAGGCCGAACTGATCCGGCAGATTTTGGGCGAAGCCGGTTTCGAATGCGAATCCTTCGCCAACGGGGCCGACTTGCTGCGCGCGCTGCGCGAACGGGCCTACGACCTGCTGCTGGTCGACTGGCAGCTGCCGGGCACCAGCGGCTATGAACTGGTCAGCTGGGTGCGGCAGAAGTCCGGCAACATGCCGCCAATCCTGTTCGTCACCAGCCGTACCGCCGAAGCCGATATCGTCGACGGCCTGACGGTGGGCGCCGACGACTACATGCTCAAGCCCATCCGTGCCGGCGAGCTGGTCGCGCGCGTGCGCTCGCTGCTGCGCCGCGCCTACCCTGAGGCCGCGCAGGAAGTCGAGCTGATCCGGCGCGGCAACTACACCGTCGATACCCACGCGCGCACCATCACCGTCGGCGGCGAAGCCGCGGTGCTGTCGCCGCGCGAATATGAGCTGGCGCTGTTCCTGTTCCGCAATGCCGGGCGCCTGCTGGTGCGCGAGGTGATGGAGCAGGCGGTGTGGGGCCGCGCCATGGGGGCGGGCTCGCGCACGCTCGACACGCATATTTCCCGCTTGCGCCTGAAGCTGGCGCTGCGCCCCGAGAACGGCGTGCGGCTGACCTCGGTGTATTCGCACGGCTATCGTTTCGAAGAGATTTCCGCCGCCGAAGCGAAGGCGGACGAGGACCGCGATGCGTAGGGTCGTGCGTGGCATTGCGCTGGCCGCGCTGTCTGTATTGGCCGGCGCAGCGGTGCCGGCGCAGGCCGGGCCCGCGGGCGCTGAGGGCGCCGACTTTATCTACGTGGTGGAACCGGGCGATACGCTGATCGGGCTGGCCTCGCGCTACATGGCATCCGAGCAGGGCTGGCGCACGCTGCAGCGCCTGAACGGCGTGGCCGATCCCTACCGGCTGGTGCCGGGCTCGCGCGTGCGCATCCCGCTCGCCCAGATCCCGGAACAGGCGGCGTCGGCGCGCGTGGTCTACGTCAGCGGCACGGTGCGCGCCAACGGCCGGCCGGTGCAGGTCGGCATGACCCTGGACGAGGCCGCGCGCATCGAAACCCCGGCCGGCGGCTCGGCCACGCTCGAGCTGCCGGACCGCACCCGGGTCACCTTGCCGCCCGGCACCACGGTGGCGGTGAACCGGCTGCGGACCTTCGCGCGCAGCGGCCTGGTCGACACCGTGATCCGCATCGACAAGGGCGCGGCCGAGACCCGCGTGGCGCCCGAGGGCGGCGGGGTCGGCCGCTTCGAGATGCATACGCCGATGATGGTGACCGGCGTGCGCGGCACCCGTTACCGGGTTTCGGCCGATGCCGGCGGCAGCCGCAGCGAGGTGCTGCAGGGCCGTATCGGCGTCAGTGCCGCGCGCGCAAGATCGGCAGCGGCAGCGGCACCGCAGCGCGCCATGACCGCGGCGGCGTCGCTCGAGGCCGGCTACGGCATCGGCGTGTCGGCCAGCGGCAGGCTGTCGCAACCGGTGGCGCTGCTGCCGGCGCCGGCCTTGCTGCCGCCGCATGAAACCGTGCTGGGGCCGTCGTTCGAGGCGAGCTGGCAACCGGTGCCGGGCGCCGTGGCCTACCGCGTGCGGGTGGCGCGCGATGCGGCACTGAGCGAGCTGGTCTGGACCGGCACCGCCAGCGGCGCCGATGCCGTCCGGGTGCGCGTCGATGGCCTGCCGGAAGGCACACTGTACCTGAGCGTCAGCGCCATCGACCGGCACCAGCTGACCGGCCATGACGCGCAGGCGCCGGTCTCGGTGCGGCTCAACCCGCCGGCACCGTTCACGCAGCAGCCCGCCGCGGACGCAGTGCGCTATGCCGATGCCGTGAGCTTCGAATG
>JABFVP010000033.1 GCA_013362725.1 Cupriavidus sp. | reverse complement strand
AACCGGCGCGGCCGTCCATGCCGCCGCTGCTGCCGGCCTCGCAGGTGCTGGCCGAAGCGCTGGCTTCAGCGGGTAATCCGCGCGTGGCGCACAGCCATGCGGCGGCCGAGCAGGCGCTGCGGCAAGGCACCGCGACCACGGCGTTATACAGCCGCGACGCAGGCCCCGCCGCGCAGCGCCCTTCTGCCGCAACGCTGGCCACACAGGCCTATCAATCCACGGCGCAGGCGGGCGCGCGCTTCGCTGCGCTGGACGACCTCGCCACCCAGGCGCCGCGCGCGTCCGATGGCGGCATGCAGGCTCCGGCAGATGCCAGCCGGCAGTCGGCGGCCGCCGGCCCGGCCATCCATCCCGCCACCGAAGGCGTGGTCCGCCAGCAGCTGGAATTGCTCGCCACGCAGCAGTTCCGCTTTGCCGGCGAAGCCTGGCCCGGCGTGCCGATGCAATGGGGACTGTTGCGCGCGGAAGCTGACGCCACGGCAGGCCATGGCGAAGCCGCGCGGCCGTGGTCGAGCCGCCTGCGGCTGCAGCTGCCGAACCTGGGCGTGGTCGAAGCGGTGCTGATTCTCGGCCCCGGCGGTCTCGACGCCCGCTTAGCCACGCCAGAAACCGACGTGGCCGCGCGCTTTATCGCGGCTCGGCCGCAGTTGCGCAGCCAGCTCGAGGCGCATGGCATCGCGGTGCAGCGCCTGAGCGTGCAGACGCAGGACAGCCTGGCACAAGGCGGAACGCAATGAGCGACGCAGCACAAGAACGCGGGGCAGCGATCGCGCTGTCGTACCAGCACAGCGACCGCGCGCCGCGCGTGGTCGCCAAGGGCTATGGCGTGGTCGCCGAAGCCATCATCGCCCGCGCGCGCGAGGCCGGCGTCTACGTGCACGACTCGCCGACGCTGGTGAACCTGCTGATGCAGGTCGACCTGGACAGCCACGTGCCGCCGCAGCTCTATGTGGCAGTGGCCGAACTGCTGGCATGGATCTACCAGCTGGAATCCGGCCTGGATCCCGGCGCACCGGGCCAGGCCTGAGCGCCGGCCCTGACGGCAAAAGCCCCCGGCCGCTTGCGCGCGCCGGGGGCTTTCCACTGCGGGCAAGGCGCTGGCCTTACACCGCCATATTCATCATCTCCTGATAAGCCGCCACCAGCCGGTTGCGCACCTGCACCCCGGTCTGGAACGACACATTGGCCTTCTGCAGATCGATCATCACGTCATTGAGCGCCACGCCGGGCTTGCCCAGCTCGAACGCCTCGGCCTGGCCGTAGGCGCGTTCCTGCGCGGCGTTGATGCGGCCGAGCGAGCGCTGCAGCTCGCCGGCGAAGCCGCCGCCGACCGGCGCGGTGGCACGCCCGGCGGAGTTGCCGGAGGCAACCTGGGACATCCCGCGCAGTTGCTGCAGCATGCCCTCGATGGAAGAGACAGTGGTCATGGGTCGTGATTGGCCGGAGGTCCGGCCCGGTTGGTCTTGGGGCGCGCCGTTGGCACCGGTTGGCCGGTTCCCGGCCTGCCACGGCCCGCGCCGGGCGGATCCGCAGCCAGTTTCAGCCCTCGCAGCGTAACCGCCGCCACCCGCGCCCGATGGACCGAAATCGGCCGGAAAACCCGGTCTATTCACCGGATTGTCGCGCTCAAGTCTGGCCGATCATTGCCACCGTGCCGCAATAGGGCGGGCCATGGCGCCTGCCTGCGTGCCTGCCTCGCGCAAGGACCGGCCGATCCACAGACAACCACCATTCGGGAGTACGCGTGTTTTCTCTGCAGCGCAATGTGAGCCGCACGGCTAGCCGTGCCGCGAGCCGGGCCGACGACCAGGGCGATCCGCAGCGCGGGTGCCGTCGCGCGCCTGGCCGCGCCGGATCCGGAGCACGCGCATGACCGCGGCAGTGGCACTGCCCGGGCGTCCGGCCGAAATGCTGGAGCGCCTGAAGACCAACCCGAAACTGCCGCTGATGCTCGGCGGCGCGGCCCTGGCCGCCGCGATCGCGGTGGGCGTGCTGTGGTCGCGCGGCCCGGACTACAAGGTGCTGTACAGCAACCTGTCCGAGCGCGACGGCGGCGCGGTGCTGCAGTCGCTGCAGCAGATGAACGTGCCGTACAAGTTCGCCGAAGGCGGCGGCGCGGTGATGGTGCCGGCCGAGAAGGTGCACGAGACGCGCCTGCGGCTGGCCTCGCAAGGCCTGCCCAAGAGCGGCACCGCCGGCATGGAACTGATGGACAACCAGAAGTTCGGCATCAGCCAGTTTGCCGAGCAGGTCAACTACCAGCGCGGGCTGGAGGGCGAGCTGGCGCGCTCGATCGAGTCGATCGCCGCGGTGCAGTCCGCGCGCGTGCACCTGGCCATCCCCAAGCCGACCCTGTTCGTGCGCGAACGCCAGAAGCCGACCGCGTCGATCGTGCTGCAGCTGTACCCGGGCCGCGCCATCGATGAAGGCCAGGTCGCGGCGATCAGCCACCTGGTGTCGTCCAGCGTGCCGGAACTGACGCCGAAGTCGATCTCGATCGTCGACCAGCACGGCAACCTGCTGTCGAACACGGGCAACGAGCGCATGCTCGACGCCACCCAGCTCAAGTACGTGCAGGCGCTGGAACAGAACTACCTGAAGCGCATCGAGGCGATCCTGACGCCGATCGTCGGCAAGGACAACGTGCGCGCGCAGGTCACCGCCGACGTCGATTTCTCCATCGTCGAGCACACCGACGAAAGCTACAAGCCGAACCAGGACCCGACCCGCACCGCGATCCGCAGCCAGCAGACCAGCGAATCGACCCAGCAGGGCGCGACGCCGCCGGGCGGGGTGCCGGGGGCGCTGTCGAACCAGCCGCCCGCTGCCGCCGCCGCGCCAGTGACCACGCCGCAGACGCCGCGCGCGG
>JABFVP010000671.1 GCA_013362725.1 Cupriavidus sp. | reverse complement strand
GTTCGATCGTGTACCCGCTGCCCGGCGGGCTCGCGCGCGGCGAGCCGGTGTATCTGCGCGTGCACTCGCTGGCGAGCACGCCGATCCCGCTCAGCATCGAGCCGCTGGAGCTCGTGCACCGCAACGATCTGGCGCACGTGACCTGGCGCACCAGCGTGCTGAGCATGATGGCCATGCTGGTGCTGCTTTCGCTGGGCCTGTGGGTGGGCATCGGCGAGCGCAGCTACCAGTACCTCGCCCTCACACTGGCCGCGCAGTCGGTGTACCTGCTGTGCATCGGCGGCGAGATCCGCGCGTGGCCCTGGCTGGCCGACCGTTTCAGCGAGGACCTGCGCGCGATCCGCTTCTTCACCTTGCTGGGGGCGCTGGCCAGCAGCAATTTCGTCGCCTACTACCTGAGCCTGCGCCAGCAGCAGCCACGGCTGGCGCGCGTGCTGCGCGTGTGCAACGTGGCGATGGTCGCGCTGATGGCGGTCAGCGTGGTCAGCGATGCCGACATCATCTCGCTGCTCGGCAACATCGTGCTGCTGGTCACCATGCCGGGGTTGTTCGTCGCGGGCGTGATCGGCGTATGGCGGCGCCAGCGCGAGGCGTACTTCGTGCTGCTG
This sequence comes from Cupriavidus sp., assembly GCA_013362725.1. Classification (GTDB taxonomy): domain Bacteria; phylum Pseudomonadota; class Gammaproteobacteria; order Burkholderiales; family Burkholderiaceae; genus Cupriavidus. The sequence continues at coordinate 2,264 of JABFVP010000671.1, read as the reverse complement.
TCGTGGACGCCGATGGTGACCGTCACCGTGCTGCGCGTTGGCGAGCTGCAGCGCTGGTGGCCGTTCACGCTGTGGATGGAGTACTGGATCCCGCTGTGCTGCGTGATGTCGGGGCTGGTGCTGATGACCGGCGTGACCTACCGCATCCAGCAACTGCGGCGTGACCGCGACCGCGCCAATGAGCTGGCCACGTTCGACCGCCTCACCGGCGCGCTCGCCAGGACCGCTGTCGAGGAGCGCCTGGCCGCGCAGATCGCCCTGGCCACGCGCCATGGCCGGCCGCTGTCGGTGGTGTTTTTCGACATCGACCATTTCAAGCGCATCAACGACCACCACGGCCACCGCATGGGCGACCAGGCGCTGCGCATCGTGGTCAAGCGCGCACGCAACCGCCTGCGTGCGGACGACCTGCTGGGGCGCTATGGCGGCGACGAGCTGATCGCGCTGTTGCCCGACACCGACGGCATTCGCGCCGAAGCCGTGGCCGAGCACCTGCGCGAAGCCGTGAACTGCCGGCCGTTGTCGGTGGACGGCACCACGCTGTCGCTGAGCCTCAGTCTCGGCGTGGCCGAATGGATGCCCGGCGAGAGCGCCGAACACCTCATCGAACGCGCCGACGCGGCGCTGTACGCCAGCAAGTCGGCCGGCCGCGACCGCGTGACACGACACTGTCCCACCACACCGCAAATGGAAGGAGCCATGACGTGAGCCTTGACCAGCAAGCGCTGTCCCAGATCGTGCGTTTCGATCCCGCCCAACTGCAATCCGGAGACGTGCTGCTGATGCGCGGCGCGGGCGATTTCTCCACCCTGATCGCCTGGTTCGGCGACAGCATCTACAGCCACGCGGCATTCATGGCCGACGCCGGCACCATCTACGAGTCGATCACCAAGGGCATCACCGCGACGCCGCTGTCGCAGCGCATCGACGCCTACGACAAGGTCGTCTTCATCGACGCCTACCGGCCGCTGTCCAACGACCTGTCGCCGCTGTCGCAGCCCGACCGCGACCTGGTGGTGGCGCAGGGCAAGCAGTTCCTCGGGCGTCCGTACGCGATGGACGACCTTTTCATGATCGGCGTGCTGGTGGCGGTGCGCGACAAGACCCTGCCGGTGCAGGACGTGCGACTGCGCTGGCTGCTGCACGAGGCCCTCGACCACGTGATCAACAGCAGCGACCAGAAGATGGTCTGCAGCGAGTTCGTCTATCGCTGTTTCGCCCAGAACGCCGCCACGCCGACGGGACGCCTGGCGCCGCAGATCGTGCTGTCGCCGCCGACCGATGCGCCGTTCCCGAAGATCGTCTGGGTCGAGCTGTGGAAGGAAATCTGGCCGTTGCTGCGTCCGCAGCGCCAGGCCGCGCTGATGTCGGTGGGCGCCAATGCGCTTGCCGCACCGCCGAAGGGGCTGTCCGACAACGCATTGACGGCCGTCGCCGCACCGGAACTCGACGACGATGAGTTCGCCCGCGCCAAGGCGCTGGTGCGCGCGCAACTGGGGCTGGCGCAACCGGTGCCGTTGATGGCCAATGCGGTCGGCGGCATCGAGGAGCCCAAGCCGTTCCCGCATCCGAATCCGAAGATGGTGACCCCGCACGATCTGGAAATGACGCCGAGTCACCAGAAGCTGGGGCGGATCATGCAGGCGCCCGCGGGGCAGGGTGGCTGAACCTCCGTCCCGGACCCCTCTCCCGGCAGGGAGAGGGGTGCATGGCTGGCGCGGGAGTCCCTGCTCGCACTGAGGGCACCCTTTGGTCGGCGAAGCGGCCGTCGAACCAATGCTAATGTCCGCTATCGACCCAAAGCGGACATTGAAGGACGTCGGGTGAACATGGGCGGGCTTGCGGTCTTCCCTTTCTCCAGGCTGGTGCTGCCGGCTGATGAAGAAGTGATGTGGTTCGCCAACAATCCCACTTTCCATCGAACCTGGGATTACGGCATCGTTATTACCAGCCGTGCCGTATACCTGTACTCGCCATTCTGGCTCTGGCTAGCTCGTTGGCGGCGTTACTCAGTTTCCGCCATCAAAAGAGCTACTTTTGAGGACTCCTACTGGATTCCGCGCCTAGTTCTCCAAGTCGGGGATCGGGCCGTTACGTTTCGTACGCCCTATGACGTGTACCAAGAAGAGATGGACTTCGACCGCAAGAACCTCGGCAAAGCTGCCGGTATCCTCTCCCAGCATGGCGCGGCAACTAGAATCTAGTTTGGGCTGGCGGCGCCCAAGTCGCGCATCGGTTCACCTTTGTTCGAACGTCCGCTTCTG
>JABFVP010000543.1 GCA_013362725.1 Cupriavidus sp. | reverse complement strand
GTGGCGCCTGCTGCGCGGCGCGCCGGCGCCCGAGCCGGGCGCGCGCTGGATGCAGCTGGCCGGCGCGGCCATGCACTGGGTGCTGTACCTGTTCATCCTGGCCCAGCCGCTGCTGGGCTTGCTGGCGATGAATGCCGGCGGCCATCTGCTGGCGCTGCCTGCGCTGGGCATCGAAATGCCGGCGCTGGTCGCGCCCGACCCGGCGCTGAAGGACAGCGTCAAGGAGCTCCACGAAACCCTTGGCACCGCGTTCTACCTGGTGATCGGGCTGCACGCGATGGCATCGCTGTTTCACCACTACATGCTCGGCGACGACACGCTGCGGCGCATGTGGCGCTGAGCGCCGACAAGCCAGCCTTCAGGCGCGCGCGAACGGGTTGCGCTCGCCCAGCTCGTCCAGGTAGGCGTCGATGCCCTGGCGCTCGCGCGCCAGGAAGCGCTCGACGGCATCGGCGAAGGCGGGATGCGCCAGCCAGTGGGCCGAGCGCGTGGCCACCGGCAGAAAGCCGCGCGCCATCTTGTGCTCGCCCTGCGCGCCGCCCTCGAAGGTGCCGATGCCGTGTTCGATGCAGAACTCGAGCGGCTGGTAGTACGCGGTCTCGAAATGCAGGCAGGGGTGGTATTCCAGCGCGCCCCAGTAGCGTCCATAGAGCGTGCTGACAGCAGGATCGTCGTCATACACCACCAGCGAACTGGCGATGGGCTGGCCCGCGCGCTCGGCGATTACCAGCAGCAGGTGCTGCGGCATGGCGGCGCCGATGCGGCGGAAGAATTCGAGGTTCAGGTAGGGCGTGGAATGGTGCTCGCGGTAGGTCTGGCGATAGCAGCGGTTGAAGAACTTCCACGCCTCGTCGTCGATCTGCGCGCCGCGCAGGCGGCGGAAGGTGATGCCGGCCTGCGCCACCTGGCGGCGCTCGGCGCGGATGTTCTTGCGCTTCTTCTGCGACAGCGTGGCGAGGAAGTCATCGAAGCTGCCGTAGCCGTCATTGGTCCAGTGGAATTGCACGCCGTGCCGCATCAGCATGCCGGCCTGCGCCATCAGCGCGGCCTCAGCCTCGTCGGGGAACAGGATGTGCAGTGACGACATCTGGCTGTCGGCGGCGAGCGCCAGCGCCATCTGCAGCAGCAGCCGGCGCGCCTCGGCGTCTTCGGCCAGCAGCCGTGCGCCGCGCACCGGCGTGAACGGGATCGCCGCCAGCCACTTGGGGTAGTACTCGATGCCGTTGCGCGCGTAGGCGTCGGCCCAGGCCCAGTCGAAGACATACTCGCCATAGGAATGCGCCTTGGCGTACAGCGGCATGGCGGCGGCCAGCCGTTGCGGGCGGCCTGCCGCGGGCGGCGCCCATAAGGTCAGGTAGCGCGGATGCCATCCGGTGTCCGGGCAGGCGCTGCCGCTGGCATGCAGCGCGTGCAGGAAGGCATGCTTGAGGAACGGCGTGGCGTCGGCGTGGCGGGCCACCAAGGCATCCCATGCGGCGGCATCGATCTGGCTCAGGTCGGAGACGATCTCGGTACGGTATTCCGGAGCGGCGTCGCTCCCTTCGCTGCGCGTTTGTCGTGCCGGCTGGCCCTGTCCGGGCACGCATGATTCAGACTGCATTGCACCAGTTCCCTCTGTGGACCGGTCGAGTCTACCGGAAACCCCGCGCCAGGGCCGGCGTCGTAAAATGGAGCGTCCTGATCAATAGTGCTTTCCCAGGCATCCGCGGATGCTCGGGGTGACCCGCACGCTTGCGCCTGGTCCAACGGCCCACCGCACGACTCCCATCACCAAGGCCCGATATGAAAAACCTGTTTTTCAACCTGTATTCGCACGGCTTTGCGCGCGTCGCGGTGGGCGTGCCGGTCTGCCGCGTGGCCGACCCGGCCTTCAACGCCAACGAGACCATCACCCTGGCGACGCAGGCGGCACAGCGCGGCGCCGTGCTGGTCGCGTTCCCGGAGCTGGGGCTGTCGGCCTACACTTGCGACGACCTGTTCCACCAGCGCGCGCTGCTCGATGCCTGCCAGGCGGCGCTGGCCACCATCGTCGAGGCCTCGCGCAAGCTCCCCGCGGCGTTGATCGTCGGCATGCCGCTGCGGGTCGAGCACCAGCTGTTCAACTGCGCCGTGGTGGTGGCGCGCGGGCGCATCCAGGGCGTGGTGCCCAAGACCTATCTGCCCAACTACTGGGAGTTCTACGAGGCGCGCCAGTTCAGCGCCGCCGACAACGCCGCGGTCGATTCGATCGAGCTGCTCGGCCAGCAGGTGCCATTCGGCGCCGGGCTGCTGTTCGATATCGAGGACATCCCCGACTTCCGCTTTCACGCCGAAATCTGCGAAGACGTGTGGGTGCCGATCCCGCCGTCGTCGTTCGCGGCATTGGCCGGGGCCACCGTGCTGGTCAACCTGTCGGCATCGAATATCGTGGTGGGCAAGTCGGGCTACCGGCATCAGCTGGTGTCGCAGCAGTCGGCGCGCTGCCTGGCGGCCTACCTGTACACCTCGGCCGGCAAGGGCGAGTCCTCCACCGACCTGGCCTGGGACGGCCAGGCGCTGATCTGCGAGAACGGCGAACTGCTGGCCGAGTCCGAGCGCTTTGCCGACACCTCGCACCTGCTGTTCGCCGATATCGACGTCGAGCGGCTGTCGCGCGAGCGCATGCACCAGGTCACCTTCGGCCATTCGGTGCGGCGGCACAAGGCCGAGGTGGAGCGGTTCCGCGTGGTGCGCTTCCCGCTCGACCTGACGCTGGAAAAGTCGCTGCCGCTGGAGCGCAACGTGGCCCGTTTCCCGTACGTACCGGCCGATCCGCGCCAGCGCGACGAACGCTGCATGGAGGTCTACAACATCCAGGTGCAGGCGCTGGTGCAGCGGCTGTCGGCGAGCAAGATCAGCAAGGTGGTGATAGGTGTCTCGGGCGGGCTCGATTCCACCCACGCGCTGCTGGTTTGCGCCAAGGCGATGGACCGGCTGGGCCTGCCGCGCGCCAATATCCTCGCGTACACCATGCCGGGCTTTGCCACCAGCGGGCGCACGCTGCAGCAGGCGCGCCAGCTGATGCAGGTGGTGGGCTGCAGCGCGACCGAGATCGATATCCGGCCGTCGTGCCTGGCGATGCTGAAGGACCTGGGCCACCCCTATGCGGCCGGCGAGAAGGTCTACGACGTGACCTTCGAGAACGTGCAGGCGGGCGAGCGCACCAACCACCTGTTCCGGCTGGCCAACTACAACCATGCCATCGTGATCGGCACCGGCGACCTGAGCGAGCTGGCGCTGGGCTGGTGCACCTATGGCGTGGGCGACCACATGTCGCACTACAACGTCAACGCCAGCGTGCCCAAGACGCTGATCTCGCACCTGGTGCGCTGGGTCGCCGAGACCGGGCAGGTGGGCGAGGGCGGCTCGGACGTGCTGCTGGCGGTGCTCGACACCGACATCAGCCCGGAGCTGATTCCCGGCGACAGCAACCACGGCCCGGAACAGAAGACCGAGAGCACCATCGGCCCGTACGAACTGCAGGACTTCAACCTCTACTACACGCTGCGCTTCGGCTTTGCCCCATCCAAGATCGCGTTCCTGGCGCAGCATGCCTGGGGCGACCGCGAGCGCGGCATCTGGCCCAACGGCCCGCACGTGGTGCGCAACCAGTACGGCCTGCCCGACATCAAGCGCAACCTGGCGATCTTCCTGGACCGCTTCTTCCGCACCAGCCAGTTCAAGCGCTCGTGCGTGCCGAATGCGCCCAAGGTGGGCTCGGGCGGGTCGCTGTCGCCGCGCGGCGACTGGCGTGCACCAAGCGACTCGGAGTCGGTGGTGTGGCTGGCCGATCTGGAGAAGGTGCCGGACTGAGCGCCGGCCCTCGTTGATCGGGCGCTGGAGTGCCGGTCTGTCCACAGGTTCTCCAGCGGCTGCCCACAGGGTTATCCACAGGCGCGGACGGCTCCGGATGCGCGCCAGCCCACGCAATGCCCGCGCCGGCTGTGGCGCTGGCGGAAATGCAAGCGCGCAAGGGCTGTTAAAATGCCCTCCGGAGAGCGCCGCGTCCGCGGCGATGCGCCGCCGGGCGCGTGAACAAACGATAAACAGGGGCCAGTCATGAAGCAGATTACCGCCATCATCAAACCGTTCAAGCTCGACGAGGTGCGTGAAGCCCTGGCTGACGTCGGCGTGACCGGGCTGACGGTGACCGAAGTAAAGGGATTTGGCCGCCAGAAAGGGCATACCGAGCTGTACCGCGGCGCCGAGTACGTGGTCGACTTCCTGCCCAAGATCAAGATCGAAGTGGTGGTGGCCGAGAACCAGCTCGATACCGTGCTGGACGCCATCGTCAAGGCCGCGCACACCGGCAAGATCGGCGACGGCAAGATCTTCGTCACCGAGATCGAGCGCGTGATCCGCATCCGCACCGGCGAACAGGACGAAGCCGCAGTCTGAGTCATCGACCAGATCCGAGCGAAACGCCGCCTTGCAGGGCGGCGTTTTCATTGATGGGTCTGCTTTAGCCGGTGCTCAGCTGGGCAGCTTCCAGCCGTAGCGCACCGAAGCCAGGCGCATGGCGATGATCGCCAGCGCGCCGGTCAGCAGCGCCGCCTCCTGCTGCACCTCGAGCCAGGTCATGCCGATATAGATCCAGCAGCCGATGAAAGAGCAGGTGGCATAGGGCGAGCGGTCGCGCAGGATCATCGGCACTTCATTGCAAAGCACATCGCGCACCACTCCGCCGAACACGGCCGAGATGATGCCCATCATGACGGCCACGGTCGGCGTCATCTGCGCCACCAGCGCCAGCGAGGCGCCGGTCACCGAGAACAGCCCGAGCCCGATGGCGTCGGCGACGATCATGGCACGGTCCGAGGCCACCCGGCTGACCACGCGCAGCACCAACGACGCCCCGAAGGACATTACGAAGATCAGCAGCACGTAGCCCTCGTGGTCGACCCAGTAGAACGGGCGCCGGTCGAGCAGCACGTCGCGCACGGTGCCGCCGCCGAAGGCGGTGGCAAAGGCCACCACGAAGGTGCCGACCACGTCCAGGCGCTGCTTGCGCGCGTCGACCACGCCCGAGACCGCGAAGGCGAGCACGCCGATCACCTCCATGATGTGGAGGATCAGGGGCAGCCGCCCCATCAGCAACTCGAGCGGAACGTGCATCCGGGCGCGAGTCAGGCGCGCGGCTGGCGCAGCAGCACCATCAGCGCGCCGGCGCCGCCTTCGGCTTCGCGCGCCTGCACGAAGGCCAGCACTTCCTCCTTCTGCACCAGCCAGCTGCGCACCTTGCCCTTGAGTACCGGCAGCTTGTCAGGCGAGCCCAGGCCCTTGCCGTGGATCACGCGCACACAGCGCACGCCGTTGCGCACCGAGCGGCGCAGGAACTCGGCCAGCGCCTCGCGCGCCTCGTCGCTGCGCAGGCCGTGCAGGTCGACCTTGTCCTGCGGCACCCATTCGCCGCGGCGCAGCTTGCGCACCACGTCCATGCCGATGCCGGGCCGGCGGAACGACAGCGTCTCGTCGGTCTCGAGCAGGCTTTCGACATCGAACTCGTCCGACAGCGACGCCTGCAGCACCGCCTGGTCGTTGCGCTGCGACTGCACCGGCACGGGCGCCGGCTTGCTCGGGGGATGGTGGGCGCGGTTGCGGTCGCGCAGCTGGCTGACCTGGCCCACGCTGGTTCGGAATACATCGGCCTCGGCGCGGGCGCGCGCGGCCGCCTGCTCGGCCGCAAGGTGCTCGGCTTCGCGGCGCTCGGTGTCGGCCTTGAGGGTGTCGCGCAGCCTGGCAAGGTCGTTCAGGCCGAGGCGTTGGGGCGGTCGGTCGGGTTTGCGGGCGCCGTGCGTCATTGAAAAAATCTCCGGAGGCTCGGCGCCGATTATATCGACTGGCGGGGCCGCGGGCCGGCCCGCGCCCGTGTGACGCGCCGGCGGTGTTGATGGCCGCCGGCGGACGGACTTGCTTACTTCAGGGCTTCGACGAAGCGCTGCGCGTCGAGCGCGGCCATGCAGCCGGTGCCGGCGCTGGTGATGGCCTGGCGGTACACGTGGTCTTGCACGTCGCCCGCGGCGAACACGCCCGGCACGCTGGTGGCGGTGGCGTCGCCCTGCAGGCCCGACTTGGTCACCAGGTAGCCGTTCTCCATCGCCAGCTGGCCGGTGAAGAGGTCGGTGTTGGGCTTGTGGCCGATGGCGATAAAGACGCCGGCCAGCTTCAGGTCTTCGGTCTGGCCGGTCTTGGTGCCGCGCACACGGATGCCGGTCACGCCGGAGTCGTCGCCCAGCACTTCGTCCAGCACGCTGTCGTAGCGGATCACCACGCGGCCTTCCTTCTCGCGCTGCAGCAGGCGGTCGACCAGGATCGGCTCGGCGCGGAAGCTGTCGCGGCGGTGGATCACGGTGACCTTGCTGGCGATATGCGACAGGTACAGCGCTTCTTCGACGGCGGTATTGCCGCCGCCGACCACGGCCACTTCCTGGTTCTTGTAGAAGAAGCCGTCGCAGGTGGCGCAGGCCGACACGCCGCGGCCCATGAAGGACTCTTCGGATGGCAGGCCGAGGTACTGGGCCGAGGCGCCGGTGGCGATGATCAGCGCGTCGCAGGTGTACTCGCCGGCGTCGCCGATCAGCGTGAACGGGCGGGCCGGCTGGCCATGCTCGTCGACCAGCTTGGCGGTGTGGATGTGATCGAAAATGATTTCGGTCTTGAATTCCTCGGCGTGTGCCAGCAGGCGCTGCATCAGCTCGGGGCCCTGGACGCCCTTGGCATCGCCAGGCCAGTTCTCGACGTCGGTGGTGGTCATCAGCTGGCCGCCCTGGGCCAGGCCGGTGATCAGCACCGGTTCCAGGTTGGCGCGGGCCGCGTAGACCGCGGCGGTGTAGCCGGCGGGACCGGAACCGAGAATCAGCACTTTTGCGTGTTTTGCCATGATGCGTTCCTGTGGCCGGTGCGGCATGGTGCCCACCGGCATTGCTCGAAAGCGACATTATAAGAGGAGCCGCATTTGCTCACTGTTGCAAATTCCAATGGGCGCGATAGTCTCGGGCCACGTTAAAATGGCCGCCACGATGCCTGCCCGTCACCCGGCGAAAGCACGCCGGCCGCCGGCGGCATCGGTCCGAAACCGATCCGGAATCCCCTAACACGCGAGTTTCAACCAGGCATGGCCCGAGCTACCACGACCACCCGCACCGATCCCTCAGCCTTGCCATCCCGCATCGGCAAACTGCTGGGCGAAGTCCGCTGGTTCCTGCTGCTGGCCGTCACGCTGGGTTTCCTGTGCGTGCTGGCCAGCTACAGCAAGACCGATCCCGGCTGGTCCCACGCCAACCAGGTTGCCGATATCCATAACCTGGGCGGCCGCGTCGGCGCCTGGGTGGCGGATGTGCTGTTCTTCATCTTCGGCTTTTCCGCCTACTGGCTGGCGGTGCTGCTGGTGCGCCGCTGCTGGCGAGGATGGCGCACGCTGACCGCCGAACTGCCCGAGCGCACCGACCACGGCCTGCATCGCCAGGGCGTGACCGTCAGCTGGATCGGCTTTGCGTTGACGCTGTTTTCCAGCATGGGCCTGGAGGCGATCCGGATGTACCCGCTGCGCGCCGCGCTGCCGCGCGCGCCCGGCGGGGTGCTGGGTGACCTGCTCGGCGGCTGGCTGCAGGTGGCGTTGGGCTTTACCGGCGCAACCCTGCTGCTGTTGCTGCTGCTGGCGATCGGGCTGTCGCTGTTCTTCCATTTCTCTTGGCTCTCCGTGGCCGAGCAGATCGGCGGCTTTGTCGAGACCCTGTTCCTGGGCTTCAAGGCCCGCCGCGAAAGCAAGCAGGACCGCATCATCGGCGAGGCCGCCAAGACCGAGCGCAAGGAAACCGTCGAGGTCCAGCGCGTGCGCATCGAAGAGGCGGCGCCGGTGCAGATCGTGCGCCCGCAGGCAGTGCCCAAGCACGAGCGCGTCGAGCGCGAGAAGCAGCAGCCGCTGTTCGCCGATATCCAGGATTCGGACCTGCCGCCGCTGTCGCTGCTGGACCCGATCCCGCCGCACCAGGAAACCGTCAGCGCCGAAACCCTCGAATTCACCTCGCGCCTGATCGAGAAAAAGCTCAAGGACTTCGGCGTCGAGGTCAAGGTGGTGGCGGCCTACCCGGGCCCGGTCATCACCCGGTACGAGATCGAGCCCGCCACCGGGGTCAAGGGCAGCCAGGTGGTGAACCTGGCGCGCGACCTGGCGCGATCGCTGTCGCTGGTGTCGATCCGCGTGGTCGAGACCATCCCGGGCAAGAATTACATGGGGCTGGAGCTGCCCAACCCGAAGCGCCAGACCGTGCGCCTGTCGGAAATCCTGGGCTCGCAGGTCTACAACGAGAGCGCGTCCAGCCTGACCATGGCGCTGGGCAAGGACATTGCCGGCAAGCCGATGGTGGCCGACCTGGCGCGCATGCCGCACTGCATGGTGGCCGGCACCACCGGCTCGGGCAAGTCGGTGGGCATCAACGCAATGATCCTGTCGCTGCTGTACAAGGCCAAGCCCGAAAGCGTGCGCCTGATCCTGATCGACCCGAAGATGCTTGAAATGAGCGTCTACGAGGGCATCCCGCACCTGCTGTGCCCGGTGGTGACGGACATGCGCCAGGCCGGCAACGCGCTGAACTGGGCCGTCGGCGAGATGGAACGCCGCTACAAGCTGATGAGCAAGCTGGGCGTGCGCAACCTGGCCGGCTACAACAAGAAGATCGACGAGGCCGCGGCCAAGGAAGAAAAGATCCCGAACCCGTTCAGCCTGACCCCGGACGCGCCGGAACCGCTGGACAAGCTGCCCACCATCGTCATCGTCATCGACGAGCTGGCCGATCTGATGATGGTGGTCGGCAAGAAGGTGGAGGAGCTGATCGCCCGCATCGCGCAGAAGGCGCGCGCCGCCGGCCTGCACCTGGTGCTGGCCACGCAGCGCCCGTCGGTTGACGTGATCACCGGCCTGATCAAGGCCAACGTGCCGACCCGGATCGCATTCCAGGTCAGCAGCAAGATCGATTCGCGCACCATCCTCGACCAGCAGGGCGCCGAAACGCTGCTGGGCATGGGCGACATGCTCTATCTGGCGCCCGGCACCGGTTTGCCGGTGCGCGTGCACGGCGCCTTTGTCTCCGACGACGAAGTCCACCGGGTGGTGGAAAAGCTCAAGGAGTCCGGCGAGGCCAACTACATCGAGGGCATCCTCGAAGGCGGGCTGACCGATGACGGCGGCGGTAGCGATGGCTTTGGCGGCGGCGCCGGCATCGGCGGTGGTGGCGGCGAAGCCGATCCGCTGTACGACCAGGCGGTCGAGGTGGTGCTGAAGAACCGGCGCGCGTCGATCTCGCTGGTGCAGCGCCATCTGCGCATCGGCTACAACCGGGCCGCGCGGCTGCTAGAGGACATGGAGAAGGCCGGGCTGGTCTCGGCCATGTCGGGCAACGGCAACCGCGACATCCTGGTGCAGGCTGCCGGCGCCGCGCGCGAAGATGACTGAGCGCCGCTCGCGCGGTCCTCGGAAACTCCCTCGTAATATCCGGTTACCCGCCGGCGCGCGGCGCGCGGAATCCCCGCGACGGCGGCGGCTCTAAAAGACAGGTATCGCTCGCGCCCGGCCCCGAGGCGATACGGCGGGGCGCAGCACCAACGCTACAACTACCAGGACCCGAACCATGCCAAACCGCATCCTCGTGTCGGCCTGCGCCGCGCTGGCGATGTTCGCCATGCAGGCGCCGGCCCATGCCGCCGCCACCGACCAGTTGCAGAGCTTCGTCACCGGCGTGAAGAGCGCGCGCGGCGAATTCATGCAGCGCCAGGTCAAGGGGCAGGGCGCCAACGTCAAGGTGACCGGCACGTCCAGCGGCACCTTCGTGTTCTCGCGCCCGGGCAAGTTCACCTGGCGCTATACCAAGCCCTACGAGCAGCTGCTGCAGGCCGACGGCCAGACCCTGTACATCTATGACAAGGACCTGAACCAGGTCACCGAGCGCAAGCTCGACGGCGCGCTGGGCTCCAGCCCGGCGGCGATCCTGTTCGGCAGCAACGACCTCGACAAGAACTTCGTGGTCAGGAACGGGCCGACGCGCGATGGCGTGGAATGGCTGGAACTGACGCCCAAGGCCAACGACACGCAGTTCGAGCGCATCGGCATCGGCTTCAAGGGCGGCAATCTCGAGGCGATGGAGCTGCGCGACGCGTTCGGCAACACCACGCTGCTGACCTTCACCGGCATGCAGAAGAACCCGCCGCTGGCGGCCGATGCGTTCCGGTTCACGGTGCCCAAGGGTGCCGACGTGATGAAGCAATGAGGGTCGCCATGATCGATGCGCACGAAGGGTCGGCAGGATCGGGTGGAACGTATCGTCGCGGTTGGGCTGCGCTGCTGGGTGGCGCTGGCATGCTTGCGCTGGCGGCATGCGCCAGCAGCGGCGGTGGCGCCAGCAAGTTCGATGTCGACGCCTTCCTGACCGCGTCGGACTCTGCGTTGCCCGAGGTGGTCGGCAACCCGGCCTTCCTCAAGGCCACACTCGTGCCCGCCACCGAATGCGCGGTGATGCTGCAGTCGGCCAGCACTGGCGTGCTTGAAGACCTGCCGCCGAGCAGCAACGCGCGCGGCCCGGCCTGGCTGCTGCATCCGAAGGACAAGCCCGGCCAGGTATGGCTGGTGGTCAGCGAGGCCGGCGGCGAACGTACCTGCCACGGCCCGTTGCCGGCCGACGCGATGAAGAAACTGGCCGGCCGCGCGCGGGGCTGAGTCATCGGGGGCCGGCGCGCGCGGCTCAGCGCGGCTTGATGGCGATCTTCAGCACGCCGTCGCGCTGGTTGGCGAACAGGTCGTACGCCGCGACAATATCCTCCAGCGGGTAGTGGTGGGTCACCAGCAGGCCCAGGTCGACGCGGCCCGACTCGATCACGTTCACCAGCCGGCGCATGCGCTCCTTGCCGCC